>DAIEMM010000121.1 GCA_027349605.1 Anaeromyxobacteraceae bacterium | reverse complement strand
CCCGGCTGGTGGTGGACCGCGGTGGGACCGCTCTCCATCACCCTGCTCTTCGTCTTCATCTCCGTGCCCATGAAGGACCGGCGCATGCTCGCCAACCACCCGGAGTGGGCCACGCGCGTGAAGCGCGTCCCGGCCTTCCTGCCGCTGCCGCCCCGGCGGTAGCTCGCCTACTTCCCGATCCCGGCGGGCTTCTCCCGCGAGAGCAGCCACAGGGAGGCCGGCAGCGCGGTGAAGTCCGCCACCATGGAGAGCAGGAACGCCCCCGAGGTGATGACCCCGAACTGCCGCAGCGGCGGGAAGTTGGACACCGAGAGCGCCAGGAAGCCGGCCGCGTTGATCAGCGTGGCGAAGACGATGGCCCGCCCCGATACACGGAGCGTGTAACGGAGCGACTGCTCGAAGTTCCGGCCCTCGTGCCGTCCCTCCTGCAGGTGGTAGAAGAAGTGGATCTGGTCGTTCTCCGTGGTGCCGAGGACGGTCGTGGCGATGAGGATGGTGGCCACGTTGAGGGAAGCGCCCAGGACGCGCATCCCCAGGAACGTGGCCAGGATGGCGAAGACCGACGGGATCATCGCCATGAGCCGCGCCGACGGGCTGCGGAAGACGAACAGGAACGCCAGGAAGATGAGCCCCGCGGTGAGCGCGAAGCTCTCGGTCAGCGTGGGCACCAGGCTCGCGCCCACCTTGGACTGGAGGAGCGACTCGCCCACCACCTGCATCTCCACCCCGCGGAAGGCGGGGTCGCCGCGCGTGGCCTCGTCCAAGGCGCGCCGGAGCTCCGCGATGAGCTCGTGGAACTCCTTCTCCTCCACCCCCTCGAAGACCACGGTGATCTGCGCGTTGGCGAGCGTCCCCACGTCGAGGAACGCGCGCAGCTCCGGCTCGGTGAGGAGCAGCTGCTCCACGTCGGCCGCCGCCGCCTCGAAGGCCGCCGGATCCTGGGGAAGCCGATCGCCCTGGCCGGACAGGTAGCGGCGCATCCGCAGGAAGGTGGAGGGACCGACGGCGCCGGACACCCGCGGGAGCGCCTCCACCGCGGTGGAGAACCGGTCCAGGCCGCGCAGGAACTCCGGCTCCACGGCGACGCCGGGCGGGGTGCGGATCCAGACCCGGGCCACGTTGAGCCCGGCGACGTTCTTGCGGAACCAGACCATGTCCCGGTGGATGTCGAGGGACGGGTCCACGTAGTCGAGCGAGTCGACCCCCACCTGCATGGGGGCGACGACGCCGCGGAGGCCGAACAGGCCCACCGCCCCCGCCGCGGAGACGACGAGCGCTCCCGCCACGAGCGCCCAGCGGAAGCGCCAGGTGAAGACCGGAAGCACCTCGGCGAGGCGGTCGTAGAACCGGGTGCGGATGGCCACCGTGCGCCCGGTGGGGGTGCGCAGGATCTTCTGCAGCGCCGGGAAGAGCGTGAAGGCCACGATCCACCCCAGGGCCAGCCCCACCGCCGTCCAGAGGCCCATCTCCCGGACCGGGAGGATCCTCGAGACGGCCAGCGCGCCGAAGCCCAGGAACGCGGCGACCGTGGAGGCCGTCACCGGCAGGAACTTGTTGGCGAGCGCGAAGGCCTGGTGGGCGTCGACGTCGGTGCCCTCGGGCTGGTCGACGAAGCGGGACTGCAGGTAGA
The DNA here is from genome assembly GCA_027349605.1 of Anaeromyxobacteraceae bacterium. GTDB lineage: Bacteria > Myxococcota > Myxococcia > Myxococcales > Anaeromyxobacteraceae > CAIOAK01. Next base: position 2,094 of record DAIEMM010000121.1, on the reverse strand, counting down.
CGAGCGTGGCCAGCGTGGTCACCATCACGGTGAGCGGGACGAGCGCCGAGACGACGGTGAAGGAGAAGCCGAGCAGCGACCCCGCCCCCACCCCCATGGCCACGGCCGTTCCCAGGGCGAGGAGCACCGCGAGCAGGGTCCGCCACGAGCGGTAGAGGAAGAGCGCGATCACCACCACGAAGATGCCGAAGAGCGGGAAGTAGCGGGCCGAGGCCGACCCGGACTCGTGCTCGATCCAGGCCTCGACGAACGGCGCGCCCACCTTGCGGATGGCGAGGACGCCCGGGCCCGGCTGGCCGGCCGCCTTCTCGATCCCGGCCAGGATGCCGGCCCGCTCCCGGGGCGGGGCGCTGAAGCCGGCCACCACCCCCAGGAACCTGTCGCCCACGAGCCCCTGCCGCCGGAGGATGTCGGTGCCGGTGGCGAACTTCTCGAACGCCGCGGCCGAGGCGGCGTCGGGCTGGAACCCCGGGTGGACGCGCCGGAAGATGTCGAGCGCCGAGACGGGGTGGACGCCGGGCACCTTGGAGAGCCGCTCCTCGAGGGCCATCGCCTGCCGCAGGACCTCCGGGCTCCAGGGGTCGTCGGACTCGAGCAGGAGCAGCACCACCTGCCCTTCCGGGAAGACCTTCTGGAAGGCGCGGGTCGCGACGAAGTCCGGATCGGAGGGGACGATGAGCCGGTCGATGGCCCCTTCCGAAGGGATGCGCAGCGCGAGCGCGACGGCGATCGGCAGGAGGACCGCGTAGACGGCCAGGATCGGGAGGCGCAGCGCCACGATCCGGCGGAAGATGCGCTCCAGGAATGGGTGTCGTTCCATCGCTGTGCCGATTCGTAGCATTTGCCCGGCGGGGCGGGTAGTGTCCGGGACACATGCTGGAGCGCATCGGGATCTCGCTCGAGGAGGACCTCCTCGCCCAGTTCGACAGGCTCATCGCCGACAAGGGCTACGTGAACCGGTCGGAGGCCATCCGCGACCTCATCCGCGACTCCCTGGTGCAGCGCGAGTGGGCCTCACGGGGGCGGGAGGAGAAGGTCGCCGTCGTGACCCTGGTCTACGACCACGACTCGGCCAGCCTGGGCCAGAAGCTCGCCCACATCCAGCACGAGAACCACCGGGCGGTGGTCTCGGCGCTCCACGTCCACCTCGACCCGCACAACTGCCTGGAGGTTCTCGTCCTGCGAGGCCGAGGGAAGGACGTCTCGGCCATGGCGGACGGGCTCGTCTCCACCCGGGGCGTGAAGTACGGCAAGGTCGTCCCGGCCACCACCGGAGAGGGGCTGCGGTAGGCCCGGGGATACCTTCAACGGAAGGTGAAGTAGACCGCCCCCAGCAGGCACATCCCCGCCCAGAGGAAGTCGAGCTTCAGCGGCTGCCCCATGTAGAGGACGGCGAAGGGCACGAAGACCGACAGGGTGACGACCTCCTGCAGGATCTTGAGCTGCGCGAGGGACATCACCTCGTAGCCCACCCGGTTCGCGGGAACCTGGACCAGGTACTCGAAGAGCGCGATGCCCCAGGATACAAGCGCGGCCACCCACCACGGGGCCGAGCGCAGGTTCCTGAGGTGCGCGTACCAGGCGAAGGTCATGAAGACGTTCGACACCACGAGCCCGAGCGCGGCGACCAGCACCTGGTTGCGGCCGATGAAGGCGTCCATCGACGCCATTCTCCCCGGAGGCGTCCGCCGCGCTACTTCCCGGACGCTGGCGCGCCGCGGAGGGATCGGGCGGCCGACTCCTCCACCGAGACCACGTGCAGGTCCTGCTGCGGGAACGGGATGGAGATCCCGGCGGCGTCGAGCTTCTGGACGATGGACGTGCGGACGTCGCTGGCGATGGCCACGTAGCGATCGAAGTGCACCGTCCAGAAGCGGAGCTGGAAGGCGAGCGCGCTGTCGCCGAACCCCGTGAAGAGCGCGAGCGGTGCCGGGTCGGAGAGGACGTCCACGCTGGCGCGCGCGGCGAGCACCAGGATCTCCTGCACCTTCGCCACGTCGCTGCCGTAGGCCACGCCGACGTCGATCTCGACCCGCCGGACCTGGTCGGAGAGCGTCCAGTTGGTGAGCTGGTTCGCGACCAGGCTGGAGTTGG
>DAIEMM010000028.1 GCA_027349605.1 Anaeromyxobacteraceae bacterium | reverse complement strand
CTGGACGCGGTCGCGGTCGAGCTCTCCCGGGACCTCGTGGCCGGGCGTGAAGACGCCGACGGGTGGCTGCGGGACGCCTCCGCGGCCCTCCGGCGCGACCTGTGGTTCTCCATGGGCGTCCCGGCCGGCCGGATCGCGGTCCGGGTCGGCGGCGTCGGCCCGGGAACCTGGCGCCTGGTCGTCGACGGCGCCCCCGCCGCCTCGGGGCAGGTGTCCGCCTCGAGGCTCCTCTGCCTGGCGCCTGCCGAGGACCTGCTCCTGGTCGGGATCCCGGCTGGGCCGGCGCGCCACCCGCTCTCGGGCGCCCCGGCCTCGGTCGTGGAGGAAGGGAGCGCCGAGCGCGCGGGAGCGCTCGGAGCGGTGCTCGACCCGGCCAGCCGGGCGCTCGCCGAGGCCCACGCCGCCCTCCGGCGCACGGCCCACCTCCTGCTCGGGGTGCAGGAGGTCCAGGCGCTGCTCGACGCGCTCGAGCCCTCCGCGCCCGCCCTGGTGCGCGAGGTGGCGCGGCACGTTTCACCAATCGTGATTTCCGAGGCGCTGCGGCGCCTGCTCGAGGAGGAGGTCTCGATTCGCCCTCTCCGCCCCATCCTGGAGGCGCTGCTCTCGGCGCCGGCGGGAACGCCGGCACCGGCCCTGGGAGATGCGTGTCGTCGCTCCCTCGCCCGGCACATCGCCCACCCGCTCCTTCGCGGGCGTACGCTCGAGGCCCTGCTGCTCGACCCGGCCGCGGAACTCGCCTTCCGGGACGCACTGCACGGGGCCGCCGGCCCACCCGGTCCGGAGCAGATCCGGTCGCTGCTCGCCTCGGTGGAGGCGGGGCTCGCGGCCTCCCCCCATCCTCGCGCCCTGCTCGCACCCGGCGACGTGCGCCGGCCCCTTCGCGACCTGGTTGCGCAGCGATTTCCCGGGCTTGCGGTGCTGGCCTACGAGGAGCTTCCCCCCGACCTGGAGGTCCGGCCGGTGGGGCGCGCCAACTTCTACGAGTGAATTCGAACTATTGCGCGCCGCCGGTGCCCGTGGAGGGCTCCGTCGTCGGCGCGCCTGCGGGAGCAGCGGCCGGCTCGTCTTCCGGGTGGTTCACCCGGTCACGCAGTTCCTTGCCGGTCCTGAAGAGGATTCCGCGCTTGGGGCGCACCGGGATGACCTCGCCGGTCTTCGGGTTTCGCCCCTGGTAGCCCTCGTAGTGCTTCACGTGGAATGCGCCAAGCCCCCGGATTTCGATGTTCTCGCCCTTGCAGAGGGCGTCCTTCATCGACTCGAAGATGGTCTCGATGGTCAGCTCGGCCTGCTTCTGGGTCACGCCGCGCTTCACGACGAGGATGTTGATGAGGTCCGACTTCAGCATGGAGTTGCTCCGCATTACGGGAGGTTACCCGGGCGAAACCGTGGCGAAGCCTAGCCGAGGCGTGGAAATTCGGCAAGCTTTATACAGGGATGCGTGCTGACGCCCCGTCGGAGGCGGATTCCGCGGCCGGGTGGGGCGCCTGAGGGGTGGTTCGGACGGCCCTGCATAGGTCCTCGACCGTGGTCCGGGCGAGCCGCTCGACCGCGGCGCTTTCTCCCTCGTCGAGAAGGGCGGCGAGCATCGTGGTGGTCCCGCCCTCGGCGGCACGCGGCGGAGGCCCTGCGATGACTCGCCGAACGTCCGCGAGGCTCATCCGGTCGAGCGGGCGAGCCGGCACCAGCCGGCCGTCGTCCGACTCGGAGAGGAAGCCCGCCTCCTCCAGCATCGAGAGCACGTCGCGCACGGGCTCCGCCGCCGTGTCGATCCGGTCGGCCACCTCGCCGGCGTCCGGCGCCGGCGTCCCGTCCCACCAGGCGAGCGCCACCTCGAGCAGCGCTCGCACCGCGAGGAGCCCGCGCCCCATGGCGTTGCCCTGCCCTTCCTGCTCGACCAGCGCGCGATGGTGCTGCAGCACGAACGCCAGCCGCGCGCCGAACAGGAAGATGGTCCAGGAGAAGTAGAGCCAGAGCAGGAAGACGAACACGGCCGCGATGGAGCCGTAGACCGCCTGGAACCGGAAGAGATGCGTGGCCGCCCAGGTGTAGGACCACTTGGCGAGCTCGAAGGCCGTTCCTGCGACCACTCCGCCGCCGAGCGCGGGCCAGAAGCGCACCCGGGTGGCGGGCAGGATCAGGTAGGAGGCCACGAAGAACACGTAGGTCAGCGCCACGCCCGCCACCTGGCCGACGATCCGCGGGGCGCCCAGCTTCTCGTGGGCGTCGAGGGCGATGGCGATCGATCCGGCCATGACGAGCGGCCCGATGGTCAGCGCGGCCCAGTAG
>DAIEMM010000511.1 GCA_027349605.1 Anaeromyxobacteraceae bacterium | reverse complement strand
TCGGCGATCTCCAGCGCCTGCTCGCCGGTGTCGGGCTGGGAGATGAGCAGCTCCCCGATGTTCACGCCGAGCTTGCGGGCGTAGCCGACGTCGAGGGCGTGCTCGGCGTCGATGAAGGCGGCCACGCCGCCGACCTTCTGCGCCTGGGCGATGGCGTGGAGCGCCAGCGTGGTCTTGCCCGACGACTCGGGGCCGAAGATCTCGATGACCCGGCCGCGGGGATAGCCCCCCACGCCCAGCGCCAGGTCGAGGCCGATGGAGCCGGAGGCGATGACCGGCACCGGCGGCGCCTCCCCCTCCTCCCCGAGCTTCATGATGCTTCCCTTGCCGAACTGCTTCTCGATGGCGAGCACCGCCTGGGCGAGCGCCTTCAGCTTCTCCGACACCTTGCTCACGTTGCCTCCTTGGCCGCCGGACGATCGAGAGCGCGGTACTGGACGGCTTCCATCAGGTGGCGCGCCTCGACGCGCGCCGCGCCCTCGAGGTCGGCGATGGTTCGCGCCACCCTGAGAATTCGATCGTGGGCCCGGGCCGAGAGCCCGAGCCGCCGCGCCGCCCGCGCGAGCACGTCCCGCGCCGCCCCGTCGAGCCCGCAGGCCCGTCGCAGCGCACCGCCCCGCAGCCGGGCATTCGGGAAGCCCCGCGCCGCCTGCCGCCGGCGGGCCTCCCCGACACGGGCCGCCACCTCGGCCGTGCCCTCGCCCTGTCCGGCCTGCGAGAGTTCCTCGCAGGGGACGGCGGGGACGTCCACGTGCAGGTCGATGCGGTCGAGGATGGGACCGGAGACGCGGCGCCGGTAGCGGAGCAGCTGCTCGTCGCCGCACAGGCAGGCGCGGCGCGGGTCGCCCAGGTAGCCGCACGGGCACGGGTTCATGGCGGCGACCAGCTGGAACGCGGCCGGATAGTGAACGGTGCGGCCCGCCCGGGAGAGCACCACGTCCCCCTCCTCGAGGGGCTGCCGCAGGGACTCGAGCACGTGGCGCCGGAACTCGGGCAGCTCGTCGAGGAAGAGGACGCCCCGGTGGGCGAGCGACACCTCCCCGGGCCGCGGCGACGAGGACCCGCCCACCAGCCCCGCGTCCGAGATGGAGTGGTGGGGCGCGCGGAAGGGGCGCTCGACGAGGAGCCCCCGTTCCCGGAGCAGGCCGGCCACGCTGTGGACGGTGGTGGCCTCGAGCGCCTCGTCGCGGCCGAGCGGGGGGAGGAGGCCGGGAAGGCGGCGCGCCAGCATGGTCTTGCCGCTCCCCGGGGGGCCGAAGAGGAGCAGGTTGTGGTCGCCGGCGGCGGCGATCTCGAGCGCGCGCTTGGCGCCCGGCTGCCCGGCCACGTCCCGCAGGTCGAGCGCGCCCCCGGGGAGCTCGAGCTGCCGCTCCGCGCCGGGGAGCGCGCCGAGCCGGCCACGCCCGTCCGCCCAGGCCACGAGCTCGCCGAGGTGGCGGACCGGGAGGACCACGAGCCCCTCCACCGCCGCGGCCTCGAGGGCGTTCGAGGCCGGCGACAGGAAGGCCCGCGCGCCGTCGCGCAGCGCCGCCACCGCCATGGGGAGCACCCCGCGCACCGGGCGCACCTCTCCCGAGAGGGAGAGCTCCCCGCAGAGGTGCAGGCCATCGAGAGGGCGCGGGGGGACGAGCCCGCAGGCGGCGAGCAGCGCCACGGCGATGGGCAGGTCGAACCCGGTGCCCTCCTTGCGGAGGTCGGCCGGGGCCAGGTTCACGGTGATGCGCTTCGAGGGGAGCCGGACCCCGAGGTTGCGCACCGCCGCGCCCACCCGCACGAGCGCCTCCTGCACCGCTCCGCCCGCGAGCCCGGTGAGCTGGGTGCGCGGGAAGCCGGAGGCGGCGTCGACCTCGACGTCCACCGGGATGGCGGCGACGCCGAGGAGGGCCGAGGAGCGGACGCGGACGAACATCGGCCGCGGAGCCGAGCAGGGCTCGTGCCGCGGCCACGGGGCTTCCGGACAGGGGCGGGGGCGAGGGCGAGGCCGCGCGGCGGACCGGCGCGGCTCCGACCCGGACTACTTCATCTTCTTCAGGCGACTGGCGGCGTCGGCCTGGTAGGACTTGGCCACCGCGTCGGTGACCCCCTTCAGCGCGACCAGCGACTGGAGCGTCTTCTTGGCGTCGGCCGGCTTCTTGGCGTCGACCTGCATCTTGGCCGCCGAGTAGAGGACGCGTGCGGTGGTGTTGGCATCCTCGCCGGCGCAGCCGGGATCGTTCGCGAACTTGAGGTAGGCGGCGGCCGCATCGGCCGGCTTCCGGGTCTCCTGGAGCGCCACGCCCAGGTTCTGCAGGGCGAGGCAGCGCTGCGGCGCGTCGGGCCAGCGGCTCAGGTACTCCTGGTTGTACTTCACCGAGGCGGCGTACTCGCGGGAGGCGGCCAGCGTGCTGCCCAGGAGCAGGTACGTCTGCTGGAGGACCTTCGCCTCCGGGAAGTCCTTCACGAGCGTCTCGCGCACCGCGACGGCCTTCTTCCTGTCGCCGGCCTTGTCGAGGGCGATGGCCGCGTTGAACAGGGCGTTGGGGGCGTCGGGGCTGGCCTTGTTCTCCGCCGCGAACTTCTCGTAGAGGGCGGCCGAATCCCGGTACTGCGCGGCGGCCCCGGGGCTTCCCTCCTTGGCGGCGGCGTCGGCCTTGGTCATCCGGGCGGCGGCGGCGTTGTAGTCGCTCCCCTTCGATCCTTCCTTGAGCTCGGTGGCGAGCTTGGCGAGCGACGCCGCGTTCTTCTTCTGCGCCTCGGTGGCGCCCGGCGCGGCAGCGGCCTCGGCGGCCTTCCTGGCCTCGGCGGCCACGGCCGGCTCGATCCTCGCGGCGGCGGCCTCGAGCCCCTTCGGGTCCTTCAGGATGCGGAAGGTGTCGAGGTAGTAGGGCACGGCCGTCTCGAGCAGGTCCCCGCGCGAGGGGTGCATCTCGATCATCTTGGCGAACCGCTTCTGCGCGTCCTCGATGTTGTCGTACCCGAACTCGACCTGGGCGGCGATGAGCTGCAGCTGCCCGAGGTCGGTGCCGCCCTGGACCTGGCGCTGCTCGGGGGTGAGCTTGCTCGTCGGGTCCGCATCCCGGTTGGCCTCGTAGGTGTCCGCGGCCTCCACGAACATCTTCCAGGCGCGGTCGGGGACGCGCGGCTTGGGGACGGCGCCGCCCCGGGCGGTGGAGGGCTGGAGCTTCAGCTGCGGGATCTTGCCCGAGTGCATCTCCTGGACGGCCAGCATCTGCCAGGCGCCCGAGGCGTAGCGCGCCCCGATGGCCTTGGTGACCGCGGTGGCCTTGGGGTCCTGGATCATGCGCTGGGCCGCCTCCGCGGCGAGCTCCCACTCCTTCGCGTTCAGGTAGCGGGACGAGGCCATGCGCAGGAAGACGATGTGGAGCCGGTGGTTCGGGTACTTGGCGACGAAGCTGATCAGGTTGTCGGCCGCGATCCGGTCCTCGGCGGCGGCCGAGTCGACCTTGCCGGAGAGCCGATCGCGCATGGCCCGGTCGATGTGGTTGTAGGCGTCGCGGAGCAGCGCGAGCTCTGTCGCGTCCGCCTGGATCTTGCTGTCGACCGCCTCCTCGGGGCTGGAGGGATCGCGGAAGTCGGCCTGCGCCAGGATCAGGCTCTGATCCTGGGCGGTGGCGACGACGGGCGCGAGGGCGACGGCGAGCGCTGCGGCAGCGGCGAAGGCGCGAAAATCCATTTGGGTCCCCTTTTCTGGCGGAGCGGTCCTACATCCAGACGCGGCGGAGGGCAAGTGCTTCAAGGCCCATCCGGGGTGTGCGAGGCCCTCATGGGGCCTCCCGGCTCACGAACCGCGCTTCAGCTCGGTGAGGACCAGCTTGGCCACCTGCTTCAGCGTGTCGAAGACGCCCACGCCGGTGGGGGCGATGGCCTGGAACTCCGGAACCCTGCGGGGGTTGAGGAGCCGCTGGAGCTCGTCGACGGTGGCGACGTTTGGGAGGTCGCGCTTGTTGTACTGCACGACGTAGGGGATGCGGTTCAGGTCGTAGCCCTGCTCGGCCAGGTTCACCCGGAGGTTCTCGACCGACTCGAGGTTGGCCTCCATGCGCTCGATCTGGCTGTCGGCGACGAAGACCACCCCGTCCACCCCCTTGAGGATCAGCTTCCGGGAGGCGTCGTAGAAGACCTGGCCGGGGACCGTGTAGAGGTGGAAGCGGGTCTTGAAGCCGCGGATCTCCCCGAGCGAGAGCGGCAGGAAGTCGAAGAAGAGGGTGCGCTCGGTCTCGGTGGCGAGGCTGATCATCTTGCCCTTCGCCTCGGGGGAGGTGCGGGCGTAGACGTACTGGAGATTCGTCGTCTTCCCGCACAAGCCGGGACCGTAGTAGACGATCTTGCAGTTGATCTCCCGCGAGCTGTAGTTGATGAAGCTCATGTCCCCTAGGTGCTGAAGAGATCGTCGATGTCGTCGTCGGTGATCTCGGCGAGCGGATTCCGCGCGCCGGGGGTGGCCTGGCGGCGCGCCAGCTGCTCGAAGACCCGCGCCAGCTCCTCGCTGGCCTTCTTCACGCGGAGGCGAACGAGCCCGAGCGAGCTCCTGGCGTCGAAGATCACCACCAGCACCACCTTGCCGGCCACGATCGACATGTGGAGCGACTCGTGCTCCCCCTCGTGGAACTGGCTGGGGAACTCGTTCTCGCCGATGAGCTTGGCCAGGCCGCCCATGGCCGCGACGTTCCCGGCGGTGAGCGAGGCGAGGGAGGTGGTGTCGAGGTTCTGGGACTGGCCGGTGGCGGCGATGAGCTGGCCGTTCTTGTCGACGAGGAAGACGACCTTCGCGCCGGCGTCGCGCGTCAGGCGGTCGCAGATCCCGGAGATCTTCCGGAACTCCTCCTCGTACAGCACCAGGCCCGGATTCATGTCCCTCCCCGCGTCGAGTGACCGGTTCCTCCGGCGATAGCAGGGATTCCCGGGCCGATCAATGGCGGGGGCCGATATCACCGGTGGCGCCGCGCGGCACCTTCACAGCTCGCGCCGTCCCGACAGGGCGCGCGCCAGGGTGACCTGGTCGGCGTATTCGAGGTCGCCGCCCATGGGGACCCCCTGTGCGATGCGGCTCACCTTCACCCCCATCGGCTTGAGGAGGCGGGCCAGGTAGAGCGCGGTGGCCTCGCCTTCCACGTCGGGGTTGGTGGCGATGACGATCTCGTCGGCGGG
>DAIEMM010000510.1 GCA_027349605.1 Anaeromyxobacteraceae bacterium | reverse complement strand
GAGCGGCGGCCTCGACGCCCGGCTGCTCGTCACCCCGGGGGCGGTGATCCCCACCCCCGCCGACGTGGAGCGCTGCGTCGCCGCCGTCCGATCGGTGGTCACCGTCTCGACCCCGCACCGTGGCACGCCGCTGGCCCAGTTCTTCGGAGGGATGATCGGCCAGCAGTTCCTGCGCCTCCTCTCGCTGGTGTCGATCTACACGCTGCGAACCGGGCGCCTGCCCATCACCGTGGGGCTGAAGCTGGCCCGGCTGCTGCGAAATCCCCGGTCGCGCCCGGTCGGCGCAGTGGACCAGATCTTCCTCGAGCTGCTCGGGGACTTCGAGGGGGAGCGGAGGCGCGCCGTCGAGCAGTTCCTGGAGGGCGTCCGCAGCGACCAGGGGCTCGTGTCCCAGATCTCGCCCGCGGGGATGGAGGTCTTCAACGCTTCCACCCAGGATCGTCCCGGCCTTCGCTACGGCTCGGTGGTGACGAGGGCGCGCGCCCCGGGCCTGCGCTCCCTCTGGGGCGCCGGCCTCGACGCATCGCACCAGATCACCCACGCCCTCTTCGTGGCCCTCTACCGGATGGCGGCCTCGACCCCGGCCGGGTCCATGCCGCCCATCAACCGGGAGCACGCCGCGGTCCTCCGGCGGGCCTACGGGCGGATCCCCGACGCGGCCGCCAACGACGGGATCGTGCCCACCCTCTCGCAGATCCACGGGGAACTGATCGCCGCCGCCTGGGCGGACCACCACGACATCCTCGGCCACTACGACCAGCCCACCCACGTCCCCCCCCATTTCGACTGGATGTCCTCGGGGACGGGATTCGACCTCCAGGGCTTCGAGAGGGCCTGGAAGCGGGTGGCGGTCTTCGTCGCGACGATCTAGGTTCCTCGCAGGGACACCATGCGCCCGCGTGTCGATGCACACGTGGCCGCGGCGATATTCGCCCAGGCCGACGCCGTCGCGGAGGAGGTCCTCGCCGGCACGCCCTCCCTGCGCGCTCGAAAGACGGGGGAGCGTCGCGCCTGCGAGGCCGAGTTCGCGAGCCACGCCCGTGCCCTGGCCGTGGCGGTGGACCTCCGGTGCCCCGCCGTCTTCCGCGTGCACGCCCGCTGGGCGGCGAGGCTCCACGACGCCGCAGGCCTGCCGCACGAGAGCGTCGGTGCGTGCCTGGGCGCGCTCGCGAGCCGCCTGGATCTCCTGGAGCTTCCGGTGGAGGCGAGGGAGTGGATGGCCGCGGCCCTCGCCGCCGGAATCGCCGCCACGGAGGAGCCGGTGGCCGACGCCCCCGCCGAGCTCTGGGATGCGACCACCGCGGCGCTCCGCGGAAACCGCACCGCCTACCTGGCCGCGGTAGAGGCGTGGCGGGAGGGGCGTGGCGTCCGGGTGGCGCTGCTCGGCATCGCCGAGGTCCAGCGGCAGGTCGGCGAGGCCTGGATGCGCCACCAGGCCACCGTCCTGGAGGAGCACCGGGCCACTGCGCTCGCGTCGCTCGGGCTGGCGCTGCTCGCCCCCGACACCTGGGGCGCTCCCGGCCCGCGCCGCCACGGGCAGGCGGTGCTCGCGGCGGCGCCCGGCGACTACCACGGCGTCGGGCTGCTCCTCGCCGCGAGCCTGCTCGAGCTGGAGGGGTACACGGTCGAGGTCCTGGGCGCCAACACGCCGGCGGTGCAGCTGGCGGTGGCCTGCGTGGAGCGGAAGCCGGCCCTGGTGGGAATCGCCGTCTCCGCCATCGAGCACCTGCCGGCGGCGCGGGAAGCCATCGAGATGGTTCGCCACGCGGCGCCGCACTCCTGCATCGCCGCCGGGGGTTTCGCGGCCCGCGCGGCCGGCGCCCCGGCCCTGGGGGCGGACGTGCTCGTGCCGGAGCCGTTCGACGGGAGGCTGGCGGGGCACGGAGCCGACGCCGAGAGCGGGGAGGGGGCCGATGCGGTCCGGTAGGGGCGGCGGGTTGCGCCACGCCCATTCCGACCATAGGTCTAGCCACCCAACCAGGAGGACACGATGGCCCGAACCCGCGCCTACGCCGCACAGACCCCGAAGAGCCCCCTCGCTCCGTTCGAGATCGACCGCCGCCCCGTCGGCCCACGCGACGTCGCCATCGGCATCGAGTTCTGCGGCATCTGCCACTCCGACATCCACCAGGCCCGCGACGAGTGGGGGGGCTCCATCTTCCCCATGGTCCCCGGCCACGAGATCGTGGGCAAGGTCGTCCGCGTCGGCGCCGAGGTGAAGAGGTTCAAGGCCGGGGACCGGGTGGGCGTGGGCTGCATGGTCGACTCCTGCCGCACCTGTCCTTCCTGCCAGAAGGACCTCGAGCAGTTCTGCCAGAAGGGCGCGGCCTTCACCTACAACGGCACCGAGATGGATCGGAAGACCCCGACCTACGGCGGGTACTCCACCGACGTGGTGGTGGACGAGAAGTTCGTCCTCTCCATCCCGGCCGGGCTCGACCCGGCCGGAGCGGCTCCGCTGCTCTGCGCCGGCATCACCACCTACTCCCCGCTCCGGCACTGGAAGGTGAAGAAGGGCGACCAGGTGGCCGTGGTGGGGCTCGGCGGCCTGGGGAACATGGGGGTGAAGCTCGCCGCCGCGATGGGAGCCGACGTGACCATGCTCTCCACCTCGAAGTCCAAGGAGGCCGACGCCCGCCGCCTCGGCGCGACGGGCTTCGCGCTCACCTCCGATCCGGCCACGTTCAAGAGGCTCGCCGGCAAGTTCGACTTCATCCTCGACACCATCTCCGCGAACCACGACGTCCAGGCCTACATGGGCCTCCTCAAGCTGGACGGTGCCCTGGTCCTGGTGGGCGTGCCCTCCGAGCCGGCAAAGGTCCACGCCACGACCTTCATCTTCGGCCGCCGGACGCTCTCCGGCTCCCTCATCGGCGGCATCGCCGAGACCCAGGAGATGCTCGACTTCTGCGGCCAGCACGGCATCACCGCCGACGTCGAGGTGATCCCGATCGGGAAGGTGAACGAGGCCTACGAACGCACCGTGAAGTCCGACGTGCGCTACCGCTTCGTCATCGACATCGCGAGCCTCGGGAAGGCCGGCTGATCCCCCTCGAGCCCGATCAATTTCCCCGGGCCGGCTATCCCGGCTTCCAGAAGTCGAGGCTGGTGAAGCTGTACTTGACCGAGATCTGGAGCCGGGTATCGGTCCCGGACGCGCCCCCCTCGTCGGTGCGCCGGCCCCAGAGGAGCTCGGGGCCGGCCATGAAGTTCCGGAAGGGCGTCACGAGCAGGTTCACCGAGGCGTACTGGCCGGTCTTGAAGGCGTCCGGACCCTGGAGCCCGGTGTTGAACATGATCGAGGTGCTGTAGCCGATCGCGCTGCAGAACGTCTTGCTCCAGGCGACGTCGAGGTAGGCCGTGATCCCGAGCATCGGGACCGCCTCGGCGTTCGGGGAAGCGAGCGCCCCGCCGAACGCGAGGTCCGGGGTGGCGTCGTTCATGTAGTAGGAGATTCCGGCCCCCCCGACGACCGCCACCAGGAGCTTCAGCCGGTCCGGGATGAGCCTGACCTGGGAGCTGGCGTGCAGGCCCCAGCCGATGGCGTCGCCCTTGGTCTGGACGGCTGCGCCCGGGGTGTCGTAGCCGAGCCAGCGCAGGATGCCCGAGAGCTGGAGGTAGCCCCAGCCCTGGGAGAGCCGGTACTGGGCGGTCAGGTCCGGGAGCAGGGAGCGCGGCGCGATGTCGGCAGGTCCGCCGACGGGGTCGAGGTCGGTGGCGGGGCGCTCGAGGGCGACGGCGAAGGAATGCTCGCCGGTGAGGGGCGTGTAGCGGATCTGGACGTTCCGGTAGAAGACCATCCCGGCCGGTCCCCAGTAGTCGATGATGGTCGGCCAGAAGTCGTCGTCCATGAAGAGGCTGGCGGTGAGGCCGCCGAGCACCGGTCCCCAGGAGCCGTAAGCCTGGCGCAGGCGGACCGTGTTCTGCCCCCCGGCGTCCGGCCTGCCCTCGCCGAGCCCGAAGAAGTCGAGCTCGATGCGGGCCGCGAGGTCATACTCGCCGGCGGGGAAGGATCCCCGCACCCCCAGCCGGGACTGCCGGACGCTGACGATCGACTCACCGTTCGCCCCGTAGAGCCCCTCCACCGTCGGGATGCGGGTGGGGCGCAGGGTGGCGTTCCAGTCGGGCCGCACGCGCTGGAAGTCCTGGATGAAGTCCACCTGGGCGAAGCCGTAGACCTCGAAGGCGGGCTTGCGCGTGATCTCCTGGGAGGAGGCCGGCGCCGGGATGAGCGATCCCGCCGCGAGCAGCGCGAGGGTGATCCGGTTCATGTGAGCCCCTGGTGTTCGTCAGTACTCGCCGAAGTACTTCTGGATCTGGGAGACGTCCTTCGTCTTCGTGAGAGCCTGCTGCAGGAGCCCCCGCGCCTTCGGCGGGTTCAGCTCCACGGCCGCCACGATCCCGTCCGGGTCGGCGTTCAGTCCCGTGCCGACCGCGGTGGCCCCCATGTTCACCTCCAGCAACGGCTTCCCGCCGAACGATGACTTTCCGTCGACGGATTGGCGAGCGCCCATCGGGGGCCACCCCTCGGCGAGGCGTGGCGCCTGGCCCGCCGTGTCGTAGAGTTCGTCGACGCAGCCGGTCCTCGATGGACGGAAGGGAAATCGGATGGAATGCAGGTGTCTGGTCGTGGCGCTGGTCGCGCTCCTCGCCGCCCCATCGGCGCGCGCCCTGGAATCCCTGGAGGACGAGCAGGCCCACGAGGCGGCCCGGGAGAAGGCCTAGGAGGAGCGCCGGGCGCGGAAGGAGCACGACCACGGCTTCCGGCACATGCTCGACGTGCTGGAGATCGTGGACGCCCCGGTCTTCGAGCGGAACATGCTGCAGACGAAGTACGAGTGGACCCAGAAGGCCGCCGGCGCCGCCCTGGGGCAGCTCACCTTCAAGCCGGTCTTCGTCTTCGGCGCGGAGCGGGAGTTCGCGCTGCGCATCGAGGCGCCGATCGAGACCCTCTACCCGAACACCAGCGCCGCCCCCACGGTGTCCGGCTTCGCGACCCTGACCACCACGCTCATGTGGGGCTTCTTCAACGTGGAAGGGATCCGGCAGTCGATCGGTCTCGAGCTGCAGTGGAACACCGCCACCCACCCGGCGGTGGGCCTGCCCTGGATCCTCGAGCCGGTCTACGCCGTGGCCTTCCGGCTCGGGCCCACCGTGGCGCTCTCGGTCGAGCTCAACTGGCAGAGGTCCTTCGGCGACCTGGGGACCTACGAGCCGGTGAACACGCTGCAGCTGAAGCCGACGCTCTCGGTGGGGCTCCCGGCCTGGTTCTACGTCGCGGTGCAGGACAAGACCAGCTGGAGCATCGAGAACCGGAACGTGGGCTGGCTCCTCAAGTTCACCGCCGGGCGGTTCCTCACCGCGACGAAGACCGTGGTGCTGGCCGTGGAGTACGAGACGCCCCTGAACCCGGTGGCGGCCGAGGGAACGGTCTTCCTGGTCGGGGCGATGCTCACCTACTTCTTCACCTGGTGAAGGGAAAGGACCCGCCACCCATGGAATTCCAGTCCGCCGCCGTCACCGGCGCCACCGGGCATCTCGGCAACGTGCTGGTGCGCGAGCTGCTCCGCCGCGGCAAGCGGGTGCGGGCGCTGGTGGAGCCTGGCGACGACGGCCGCTCGCTCGAGGGGCTCGACGTGGAGGGGGTCCGCGGCGACGTGCTCCGCCCGGAGACGCTCCCCGCGGCGTTCGGCGGCGTGGACGTGGTCTTCCACCTGGCCGGTGTGGTGAGCATCAGCTCCCTCGACGTCGAGCGGGTGCGGACGGTGAACGTGGACGGCACGCGCAACGTGGTCGAGGCGGTGCGGCGGGCGGGGGTGCGGCGGCTCGTCTACACGAGCTCCATCCACGCCTTCACCGAGCCGGGGCGGGGCGGGGTGCTCACCGAGGCCGCGGGGTACGATCCCACGCTCGCCCCCGGGGACTACGGAAAGGCCAAGGCGGAGGCCTCCCGGATCGTGCTCGAGGCGGTGCGGGGAGGCCTCGACGCGGTCATCGTGAACCCGGTCGCCGTGCTCGGTCCGCACGACTACCTGCTCTCCGAGATGGGGGAGCTCATCCGCATGTTCGCCCGATCCGGCGTGCCGGCCGGGGTGGACGGCAGGTACGACTTCGTGGACGTCCGCGACGTCGCCGCCGGCCACCTTCTCGCCGTGGAGCGGGGGCGCACCGGCGAGAGCTACCTGCTGTCGGGGGCACGGATGACCGTGCGCGAGGTGATGCGCATCCTGGCGGAGGAGGCCGGGAGGAGGCCCCCTCGCGTCTTCCTGCCGCTCCCGGTCGCGGCCGGCATCGCCGCCTTCGCGCCCGTCTTCGAGAAGGTCACCGGGAGGCGGGCGCTCCTCACCCCCTACTCCGTGCACACCATCTCCATCGACTTCGAGATCCGGGACCGGAAGGCGAGGGAGGAGCTGGGGTACGTCTCGATGCCGGTGGAGCGGTCGCTCCGGGACGCGTGGGCCTGGATGAAGTCCGACCCGGCGAGCCCGCTCAACCGCCCCCTGCCGCCCCGCCGCCCAGGGCGGGTCTGACCGCGCCATCCCGCACCTTCGACACGGCGCGTCGAGACGTTGTAATCTTCCGCACGCCCTTTCGACCCTGGAGCCCGACATGGACTACATCTTCGACGCCGACGTCATCCACGAGTGTTCCCTGCAGGGAATCGGCAAGCCGAAGCCGGAGATGTTCGACGCCATCGCGGACGCCTGGGAGGACGCCTACCCGGGCCGGATCGACCGCTCGCAGCCCTGGATGTACAGCATCGCCGGCGGCGCGATGATCCAGATGAAGCTCTACTTCGCCTCGTCGATGGAATACCTGATGATCTGGGGCACCCCCATCGGGTCCGAGGGGCACTCCGGCCGCCACGCGGTGGGCTTCTGGGACACGGTCATCGACGGCGAGATGCACTACTTCGGCGAGGGGCAGTTCGAGAAGCGGATCTACAGGCCGGGCGATCGCGTCTGGGTGGGCCCCGGGCAGGCCCGCGCCATGAACTTCACCGACGGCGTCTGGGCCACCGAGTACATGCGCGGCCCCATCATGACCTCCATGCCGTTCGGCCTCGCCGACGAGTTGCTCTCCACGCTCGACTTCGCCACCGCGGGGCAGACGGTGGGGATGTACATGGACCTCCTCGGGAAGGCATGGAGCCAGCCGCTCCCCAACGGCGACGTCTCGCGCAACCCGCTGCGCAAGCTGGCGGCCACCGGCCTCGGGCTCCTCGCGCCGCTCGTCAACCGCGTCTTCACCCCGGCGCCCCCCGACGACGCCATCCCGCCCGGCCCGGCCGCGCGCCCGCCCAAGGTGCTCCCGGGCCGACACGGCAAGCCGCACATCGCCCCGGCGGGCGGCGGGCGCCGCGGCGCCGGCGGCGAGTAGGGCTCGCGCGGCGGACGGCGGCGCCTACTGCTGCCGCTGCCGCCAGTAGGGCGACATCTCGAGCATCTTCTTGCGCACGAGAGAGCTGGCCATGGGCACGAAGGCCTTCTTCCAGCCCAGGCACTTCGCGATGTCCGCGGTGATGTCGTCGAAGGTCCGGCGCTGGTAGTGCAGCAGCCGCTGCGACTCGGTGCTGTCCACCCAGTCGGTGGCGTACTCCGTGTCGCTCAAGGCCTCGTCGGGCAGCATGTCGAGCCCCATGGCCCCGAGCATCCGTCGGAGATACTCGCGGTAGGTGAGCTGGCAGGAGGGGCCCCCGCCCACGAAGAGGGTCCGGCCCCACACCTCCGCCGTGCGGAGCGACCGGGCCAGCGCCGTGGCGGCGTCGTCGGCGTGGAGCGCCTCGATCCGGTTGTGCAGGCCGATCTCGAACATGATGGGGTGCGGGTCGCGCAGCCCGAGCACGGGCACGTCGGTGAGCCGGAAGATGCACCACTCGAGGCCGGAGTCGCGCACCAGCGCCTCGGCCGCGATCTTGCTCCCGGTGTAGGGGTCGGTGGCCACGACCGGGTCCTCCACCTTCCGGGGCGGCGGCCTCGAGAGCGTGTGTCCGTGCACGTCGAAGGTGGAGGTGAGGAGCAGCTTCGGCTTGCGCGACCGCCCCTGCGCGGCCTTGACGACGTTGGCGGTGCCGTCCACGTTCACGGCGTGGGTGCGGGCGGGATCCTCGTCGGCGCCGGGCGGGATGGCGGCGGCCAGGTGGAGCACCGCGTCCACGCCCTCGACGGCGCGGGCCACGGCGCGGAAGTCCCGGATGTCGCCCCAGGTCGCCTCGACCTTCTTGCCCAC
>DAIEMM010000478.1 GCA_027349605.1 Anaeromyxobacteraceae bacterium | reverse complement strand
CCGGCGCACGCGCCGCACCCGGCCGGCGCGGAGGTGCTTCTGCAGGAGCTGGTGGGAGTAGCCCGCCTCGGCCGCCTGCGCGGTCGAGAAGAGGCCGTCCTGACCGGCGGCCAGGTCGAACAGGTCGTCCCAGCTCGGTGTCGTGGGGCTCGCGCCGGTCATGCACAAATATAAACCCGTAGTTTATTTTTGTGCAAGCCGGCGGATTGGACATCCGACCCACGTCTAAGGCGTCCGAAGGGCTGCCTTCCGGCAACTGACGAATCGCCATGACGTTATCGACGTCGAACGAGGCGCCAGCCTGACCGCGCCCAAGCCGAACGGCCCGGGCCTTCCGTGCCCTGCTTCCCGGGGTCGTTCGCAGCCTCGAGTGTGGGGGTGTCCCCGCCGGCGGCGACGGTGACCGAGCCGTAGGGCGACGGGCTTGGACTCCCGGCGGCGGCGCTGGTCCGGGTGGTCGCTGCGGCGGGCCGCCCGCCACCCGGACGCCGGGTCGCCTCCGGGTGCAAGGATGTCGGTCCATCATGACTCGACGCGGCGTGAAATCTCCCGGCGATTCCAGGATCGTCTGGGGCGGAGGTGACCATGGCCCCCCGGACCGTGCACTGGCTCGTCGCCGCGTTGCCCGCCGCGCTGCTCGTCGGCTGCGCCCATTCGCCCGGCGTGAAGGAGGCGGTCGCGCAGCCGTCGCCGTTCCGCAGGGTTGTCACCGGCCTGGACGCGTCCGGCCGGTCGATGGTCGTCGAGGACGGTCCCGTTCCCGATGCCGTCCGGCTGAGCGCGGCAAGGCTTCCTCCGGAGGCGCTCGCCGCGGCGCCTCACCTTCGCTACGTCCTCGAGTCCGACGCGATCTGGTTCGGCGCCCTCCCGGTCGACGCCGGTACGACCAACGATCCCCTCCGCGGGCCGCTCCCGGACTCGGACGACGGGATGACCCCGAAACTGCCCCGCGCGGGATTCGCTGCCGCCGTCTTTCGGTGGGCGCCGGGAGGGCCGTCGTTCCCGCTTCACGACTCCCCGACGCTCGACATCGGCATCGTCGTCTCCGGCGCCGTGGAACTGCAACTCGAGGCGGGCAGCACCGTGCTCCGGGCCGGGGACGTCGTCGTCCAGCGCGGTACGCGACACACGTGGAAGGTGGTGGGCGACGAGCCGTGCGTGATGCTCGGAGTGCTGCTCGACGCCACGGGAACTGCGGCCGCACGGCGTGCGGTCGGTTCTCTTGAATCGGATCGGACGCGGGGAGGGACGCCGTGACGTCCATGGCCCTGCTACTCTTCGGAGGCCTGCTCTCGACGGCTTCCCGCCCATGCGAGTCGCTCGCCGCGCTCGAGGTCGAGGGCGGACGAGTGACGTCCGCGGTGTCGGTCCCGGCGGGCGACTGGAAGGACCCAGGTGGCGAGGTCCACCGGTCGCTTCCCGCGTTCTGCCGCGCGGAGCTCCAACTGTCGGCCGGGGAGGACTCCGCCATCCGCGCCGAGGTATGGCTGCCCGAGGCCTGGAACGGCCGCCTCCTGGGGACGGGCAACGGGAGCTACGCGGGCGAGATCCAGTACGGCTGGCTTGAATCCGGGGTCACCCGGGCCTACGCAACCGTCAACGACGACATGGGATCGGCCCCCTCGAAGGGGTTCGACGGGTCGCCACTGGTCGGCCATCCGGCGAAGTGGCTCGATTTCGGTTGGCGTGCGACCCACCTCGCGACGGTGGCGGCGCGGCAAGTGGTTGCCGCGCGATATGGGAAACCGCCCCACCACGCGTACTTCGTCGGTTGCTCCCAGGGTGGGCGACAGACGCTCAGGGAGGCGCAGCGCTTCCCGGAGGACTTCGACGGCGTCCTCGCCGGCTGCCCGGCCGCCGATAACGACGGCGCCATCGCCCAGGTGGTGTGGGAGCACCGCGCGCTCCGCGAGGCGCCCGAATCGCTTCCGACCCCGGAAAAAGGTGCGGCGCTCAAGAAGGCCGTCCTCGACGCCTGCGGGCCCACCGACGAGGGGCCGGCAGGGGACCGCTGGCTCGTCGACCCGGCCCGCTGTGCCTTCGACCCGGCCCGCATCCAGTGCCGGGACGGCGACGCGCCTGACTGCCTGACGGCCGCCCAGGTCGAGGCCATCCGGAAGATCTACCAGGGACCTGTGAACCCCAGGACGGGCGTGAGCCGCTATCCGGGGATGCCGCGCGGCGCCGAGGCGCCCCGCTACTGGAAGTTCGTCGCGAGCCAGCCGCAGCCCCCGTGGAGCGCCACCTACCAGTGGGTGTTCGGCGCCGGCTGGGACGTGGCCAAGCTCGATTTCGACCGGGACCAGGCCACGGTCGATGCGGTTCTCGGGCCCATCCTCGACGTCTCGAGCGGTGACTTCTCCAGCTTCGCGAGACGCGGGGGAAAGCTCATCCTCTGGCACGGTTGGTCGGATCAGGTCATCCCGGCCACCGCCACGCTCGACCTCTTCCGCCGACTGAAGGGCGATCCCCGCGGGCCCGGGGGCGGGTCGGCCTCGTCCTTCGCCCGCCTCTACCTCGTGCCGGGAGTGGCCCATTGCGCGGGAGGCCCGGGTGCGGACGGCTTCGGCGCGGTCGTCCCGGGCGCCGCCGCGGTCCCCGATCACGACATGCTCGACGCGCTCGTCCTCTGGGTGGAGAAGGGGATTGCGCCCGGTAGGATCGTCGCCACGAAGTGGGTGGACGCCGACGACCCCGCGAAGGGAATCGTCTTCGAGCGGCCGCTCTGCCCGTATCCGTCGGTCGCTCGCTACCGGGGGACCGGAGACCGAATTCGCGCGGCCAGTTTCGAGTGCGTCAGGCCGCGCTGAAACGACAGGCCGATCGGGACGGCTCTTCGGGGCCGGTCAGCCTGGACGGGAGGAGCCAGATGAAGGCCCAGGTGCGGGCGATCCGCTTCCACGACCGCCACACCGACGCGAGCGTGCTCCTCATGCCCGGGGCGAACGCCGCCAAGAGGAGAGGCCGGAACCCCTTCGGTTTCCCGAGAGGTTCCGGCCTCGTGTGTGGCGGGGAGTACGGGACTCGAACCCGTGGCCTCCGGCGTGACAGGCCGGCGTTATAACCGACTTAACTAACTCCCCAGATCAAAGAAGCTTGGGCGGAGCAGGCTTCGAACCTGCGACCCTCGCCTTGTAAGGGCGACGCTCTACCCCTGAGCTATCCGCCCCAAGGCGGTGGAGCGGTCGGGGTTCTAGCTTGGCGACGTTCCGGTGTCAATGATCGGCGGACGACCCAAGCGCCCGGCCCATTTCGGGATTAAATGAATGGTTTCGCGCCAGAGGAAGGGGTAGAGGACCGCTGGAATGAGCTGGAAGAAGGGGCAGAAGCTCGTCCACCGGGCCCAGCCCGCGTGGGGCGTGGGCATCGTGCTGGAGGTGGGCGAGGACGCCCGCCGCCTCGCCGTGCGCTTCGCCGGCCGCGAGGGAGTGACGGTGGTCTCCGGGCGCGACAAGGCCCTCATCGCGGTCCCCGACGAGACCCCGCTCGATCGGCCGGCCGGAGGCCTCCTCGACCGGCTCACCTCGGGCGATGCCGGTCCGGCCAGCGCCTTTGCCCTGCGGACCCGGGTGGTCCGGCTCGAGGCCATGCGCCGCGCCGACAGCCTGGGCGCGCTCCTCTCCTCCCGCGTCCACGTCCTCCCCCACCAGGTCGGCGCCGCCGGCCGCATCCTCGCCGACCGGAGCCCGCGCTTCGTGCTCGCCGACGAGGTCGGTCTCGGCAAGACGATCGAGGCCGGCCTGGTCTACGCCGGCCTGCGCCAGCTCGGGCTCGCCGAGCGGGTGCTGGTCGTCGTGCCCGAGCACCTGGCCTTCCAGTGGATGGCCGAGCTCTTCCACAAGTTCAACGCGCTCTTCACGCTCCTTTCCCCGGACCGCATCGCCGCACTGGGCGGCCCAGATGCCGCGCTCGCGCAGTCGAAGCTGGCCATCCTCTCCCAGGAGCAGCTCGCCACGGACCCGGCCGTCGCCGCGGCGGCGGCCGCGCTGGCCTTCGACCTGGTCGTCGTGGACGAGGCCCACCACCTGGCCGACGACCGGCTCTTCGAGGCGGTGGCCCCGCTGGCCAGCGCCTCATTCGGCCTGCTGCTCCTCACCGCCACTCCGGTCCGGCTCGACCCGCGCGAGTACTTCCGCCTCCTCTCCCTCGTCGAGACCGTGCCCACCACCACGCTCGAGGAGTTCCTGGCCCGGCTCGAGTCGCACGAGGCCTACGCCGCGGTGGCCCGCGACCTGCTCGCCGGCGGGAAGGTGGAGGACGCGCTCGTCCGGCTGCGAAAGCTCTCCCCCGACGACGAGGCCTTCGCCGTCCCGGCCGGGAAGAGGAAGGGGCCGTCGCGCGCCGCGCTCCTCGAGCACCTGGCCAGCCGCTACGGCCTCTCCTCGCGGCTCGTCCGCAACCGGCGCGTCAAGGTGGGAGCGTTCACCCGGCGTGTGCTGCGTCGCCAGGACGTCCCGGAGGGCGGCAAGATCGAGGCGGCTGCGGCGCTGTGCGGCCGGCTGGCCCGCGACGGGGAGAAGGTGCTCGTCTTCGGCGGGGACCTCGACCGGCTGCGCGAGCTGCAGGCCCGCATCGCGGCCACCGAGCGGCTCGAGGCGCTCCTCTACGACGACGCCCCCAGCCTGGAGGCGCGCGACCGGCTGGTGGCCCGCTTCCGCGATCCCGAGGGGCCGATGCTGCTCCTCTCCGGCGAGTCGGGGGGCGAGGGGCGCAACTTCCAGTTCGCCTCCCACCTCGTCTGCCTCGACCTCCCCGACTCCCCGCTCACGCTCGAGCAGCGCATCGGCCGGCTCGACCGGCTGGGCCAGG
>DAIEMM010000471.1 GCA_027349605.1 Anaeromyxobacteraceae bacterium | reverse complement strand
TACCACGAAAAGTTGGACTAGACTGCTGTGCCATGTCCGACATCGAAAAGCGGAACCTCGTCGCCCAGTGGGCCTTCGACACCCGCCCCGTCCTGGGCCGCTTCCACCTCTGGCTCGACGACGTCCAGGTCGACCGCT
Source organism: Anaeromyxobacteraceae bacterium (assembly GCA_027349605.1). GTDB lineage: Bacteria > Myxococcota > Myxococcia > Myxococcales > Anaeromyxobacteraceae > CAIOAK01. The sequence continues at coordinate 3,870 of DAIEMM010000471.1, read as the reverse complement.
CGCAGGCCGAGCCGGTCTCGTCCCACACGTTCACTCCTCGTGGAATCGCCAGGAACCTGGCGGTCACCGCCGCGGCCACCGCTCTCGGGACCAAGCTGTACGGCGGGTACGGCGAGGGAGCCGGCAAGGACAAGTACGCCTACAACCAGGTGAAGAAGGCCGCCGACGCCATCAGCGCCTACGTGATGAGCGAGGGGCTCTGGTACCTCACCCGGACCCTTCCCGAGAACCACGCCATGATGGTCAGCCTGGGCGAGGGGCTCATGCCCAAGGCCGGAGAGACCCCCGAGATGGGGGCCAATCCCCTGCTGGGCTTCGGACGGGTCTACGCCCGTCCCGAGGTGGCCATGACGGTGGACCGCCGGGTTCGCCGCCTGCTCAACGAGCCCGGCCACACCTTCGAGCAGTTCCACGGGTGGCTGAAGAGCCGCGGGATCACCATCTGGGGCGCCGCGGTGGACACGCTCGAGAACACCTCCCGCTTCGCCGAGGGCAAGCCCACCGGACCCATGGTCGTCTTCCACCTGTTCGACTCGCCGCTCACCATCTCGCGCCCCTACGAGTCGTACATGGGCTGCCTCACCGTCCCGCGCGCCGTCGCGCGGCGGGCGGAGGAACTCGCGGTCCTGCTCGACTACCGCACCCCTCGCGCCAAGGTGATGGAGGTCAGCCAGGCCACCTACCCGGGCATCCGCCCCGACCACGTGCACGTGTGGACGCTGCGCGGGAAGAGCCGGCAGAAGCGGCTCGGGAAGACCTGGGAGGCCTGGACGAAGGCCGGGGCCCACCTGGTCGAGGACACCTGGAAGGCTCCCTCCGGCATCGAGGTGTTCACCGACTCGGGCACCTACGCACCCACGTTCCTGGTGGGAGGCTGGAAGGACGAGGCCGGGGCTCCGCACGTCTTCCTCTGCGACGGCTACGCCGCCAGCGCCGAGGCGATGCAGGCCTCCAGCCTCGACGAGGTGCTGGAGGTGTCGACCAGCATGGCGGTGTTCTCGCCGACCTTCGATCTCCCCTGCGACCAGGAGGCGAGGCTCATGCAGCTCGACCCGGACGCGCCCGACTTCGCGGCGCAGGTCCGGGGCGTGGCGGTCGACCGGGACACCTCGGACGACGAGGTGGCCGGGTACGCAGCGGCCATCCGCGACGCCCGGGCTTGCAACGTGCCGATGGGCAAGCCGGTGCTGCGCGCCGACACCTTCCTGCCCGAGAAGAGCTGGGGCGTGCTGGCGGCCATCGGCTACATGTGCGACGACCCGTACACGGGGACGAAGGGCGTGGAGAAGGTCTCGGACGGCGTCTACAAGGTGACGACCCGCCTCGCCACCCGCAACGCCTCGTCCTACATCACCTTCACGTTCCGTCTCATGGAGTCGCTCGAGCAGCAGCGCCACGTGTTCAGTCCGCTGCTGGTCCGCTTCCTGTCGGGGGTCGACCACACCACCCGGGCGGTGAAGATCTCCGACTCCGGGCGCATCCGCAACGAGCTCCAGACCATGTTCTCCCAGGCCCTGGATCACGATGGCGACCGGATCACGGTGCACTTCGACCGCGTCGACGAGAAGGTGATGCCCCGCGACAAGCAGGCGGCCATCCGCCGGGTGCTCGAGTGGTACAAGGCGAACCACCCGGTGTGGTTCCAGTGGCTCGAGATCGGCTGACCGGCGATTGACGACCCGAAAGGGGCGTATCGAATTCGTTCTCGCGTCGGTGGGCCATGGCCTGTCGGCGGGACGGACGGAGGGCCATTCTGTGACAGTCACTTGTCCTCCGAGACCCCGACCCGGCGGCGCCGCCCGCCCAGCGCGAGGAAAGGCCCCCTGGCCACGCGCGTCCCGCCGGACCTCTGGGAGCGCGGCACGGGACCGGAGCTGGAGGCGGTGCGCGCCGCCATGGACGCGCTCCCCATCGGCGTGGTCTTCGCCGAGTACCCGCGGGGTGGTCCGCCGGCCATCGTGACGCACAACGCCGCCTACGCGCGGATCGTCGGCGTGAAGGCCCACGCCTCGACGCCATTCGAGGAACTCCCCTTCACCCTCTACCTCCCCGACCGGATGACCCGGGTTCCCCCGGAGGAATGGCCTGCGCCCACGGCGGCCCGCACCGGCATCCCGGTCCCCGAGCGGGAGCTCCACCTTCGCCGGTCGAACGGGGAGTGGCGCGTCCTCATGGTGAGCGCTGCCCCCCTGCCGCGTGTCCCGGGCGAGGGCGTGTGGCGCGCCGCGGGAGTGCTCCTCGACGTGACCGAGCGACGCAGGGCGGAGGAGGACCTCTCCCGGCGCGGCCAGCTCCTGCGGCTCGTCATCGAGACCTCCACCGACCCGGTCTTCGTGAAGAACCGGGAGTCGCAGATCCTCTTCGCCAACCCCGCCACCCTGCGCGCCATCGGCAGGCCGGCGGAGCAGGTGGTGGGGCACAGCGACCGCGAGTTCTACGAGGACGCGTCCCTCGGGACGACCATCGAGGAGAACGATCGCCGCATCATGGAACGCGGGATCGAGGAACAGATCGAGGAGACGGTTCCCTCTCCGGACGGCGACCGCGTGTTCCTCTCCACCAAGACGCCGTGGCGGGACTCGACCGGGCAGGTCATCGGGCTCGTCGGCATCGCCCGCGACATCACGCAGCGCAAGAGGGCCGAGGAGGCGCTGCGAGGGAGCGAGAGGCGGTTCCGGGCCCTCATCGAGCATGCGAGCGACATGCTGCTGCTCGTGGACGGCGAGGGGATCGTCCGGTTCTGGAGTCCGGCGGCCACGGAGGCGCTGGGGTGGAGCGAGGCCGAGGTGCTCGGCAACGAGGCCATCGGCCTCGTTCACCAGGAGGATCGCCACGCGGTGGGCCAAGCCTTCCGGAGGGTCTCCGCAGCCGGCGGGGCGTCGGTGGCCCACCGGGCCCGGATGCGCCACCGGGACGGCGGGTATCGCGTGGTGGACGGGGTGGGTCGCGACCTCCGGGACGATCCGGCCGTCGGCGCCGTGGTGCTCAACCTCCGCGACGTGACCGAGCAGGCCCGCACCGAGGAGCTGCTCCTCCAGTCGCAGAAGCTGGACAGCATCGGACGGCTCGCCGGCGGCATCGCCCACGACTTCAACAACCTCCTGACCGTCATCCTCTGCAGCGCCGAGTCGGAGGGCGAGGCGCTCGACGCGGGGATTGCCGTGGCTCGCGAGGACGTCGAACAGATCCGCGAGGCCGGGGAACGGGCGCGCGACCTGACGCGCCACCTGCTCGCCTTCGCCCGGCGACAGGCCATCGCCCCGGCCAGCGTGGACCTGAACGCGATGCTGGCGGGGAGCGAGCGGCTCCTCCAGCGGCTGCTGGGGGAGACGATCCGGCTCGAGGTCTCGGTGGGACCCGCCCTCTGGCCGGTGCGATGCGATCCGGCGCAGATGGAGCAGGTGCTCTTCAACCTCGCCGTGAACGCCCGGGATGCCATGCCGGCGGGGGGCGCGCTCTCGATCTCCACCGCCAACCTCCCCGTCGAGCCGGGGCATCCGGATCTCTCGGAGGGGTCCTGGGTGCGGCTCCGGGTGCGGGATTCGGGAAGCGGGATGTCTCGCGACGTGAAGGAGCACCTCTTCGAGCCGTACTTCACCACGAAGCCCTCCGGCCGGGGAACCGGCCTCGGCCTGGCCACCGTCTACGGGATCGTCCGGCAGGCCGGCGGCCAGGTCCGGGTGGAGAGCGATGCGGGAAAGGGCAGCACGTTCGACGTCCTGCTGCCGCGCGCCGGGCCGGAGGAGGAGCATGCCCCCCTCGCCCCGCGAGCGAGCGCACCCGGCGGCACCGAGACCCTCCTCCTCGTGGAGGACGACCCGGGAGTCCGTGAGGCAGCGGCCCGCGCCCTCCGATCCGGCGGCTACCAGG
>DAIEMM010000458.1 GCA_027349605.1 Anaeromyxobacteraceae bacterium | reverse complement strand
CGCCTGCCCGGTGGGGTAGAGGGCGAGCTCGTCCCCCCGCTGGCCGAAGTGCATGGTGGAGAGCGTGGCTCCCTTGAAGACCGGATTGGCGGAGGGGATGGCCGTGGCCATCCGGACGTCCACGGTGTGGCGCGTCTGCGTCATGAAGCCGTCGTCGAGCTCGTCCGTCCTCCAGTCCAGCCCGGTCCGCTCGCCGAGCGGTCCCCGCTCCTCGTCGTACCAGCTGCCCTGGGCGTCGGGCGCCCAGCAGCTCCCGACCGGGAAGCACGGGTCCTGGGACTGGTGCGGAGCGTGGAAGGTGCGGGTGTAGTCGAGCCGGCTGTCGTAGTAGACCAGCACAAGCTTCCCCTGGGTGAAGGTCAGCGCGGGCATGAACTGGTGGCCGCGGGTGAAGGCGTTGCCCGTCGGGCCGTCGACGATGGGGGCCGCGTCGACCGGGTCGGGGGGGATCTTCCACCCATCGAGCGGGTCGTTCCACTCGTCGTAGCTCTTGGGCGGCGCCGAGACGACCACGTGGGTCATGACCACCTGCCCGTCGCCGTTCGCGCCCCGCTGCGCCCAGGCGATGTGCGTCCAGCTCCGGGTGCCGGACGCGTCCACCGAGGAGGTCATGGTGGGGAACGCCTCGGTGCGGAAGCGGTACGGACCCTGGGCCTGCTCGTAGGGAACGAACGTCGTGATCAGGCGCGGCTGCGTGAACTTCTGCCCCCCGCTGAAGGACCGGACCGCGAAGATGGCATCCTCGTCCTGCTTCGGGCTCGCGCCCGAGAACCCGAACCGGCGCCACGAGACGTAGACGTAGCCGGTGCGCGGGTCGACCGAGACCGCCGCCCCCTGGCTCGCCTGCGACTTCTGGTCGTTCAGCTTGAGCGGCGCGCTCCAGGTCTCGCCGCAGTCGAGCGAGCGGGAGAACAGGATGTCGGCCTGGGTGTCGCCGTAGATCCGGGCCCAGGCCACGTAGATCGCGCCGCCCGGGAAGGAGCGCCCGAACCTCTGGACGTTGCAGGTGAGCGCCCCGGGCCTCGGGACGTCGACGGCGATCCACGGCTTGTCGGCGAAGTACCCCGCCCCTCCCGGGTCGATGACCTTGGCGTCCACCCACCGGATCGAGTCGGTGCCGCCGATGGGATCGCCGCCCTCCTTGTTGTTGAGGTCGATGAAGCGGTTCAGGACCACCCGCCCTTCGCTCGTGCCCCGCTTGAAGACGATGCCGGCGAAGTAGAACATCCCGTCGGTGCCGGCCCGGACCACCGAGTCGGCGGCGGCGTTGTAGCGCGCCCTTCCGTCCGGGTCCCGGGCCTGCGCCGCCGAGCCCAGCCCGTCCTCCGACGCGTCCTGCGGGTAGCCGGGCATGAGGGTGCTCTTCCACGTCTGCCCGCCGTCGTACGACTTGAAGACGCCCTGCCAGGCGTCGCCGGGCATCTTCGCCTGCTCGCCCGGCAGGAACGGGTCGGGGATGTCCACGGTGCGGTAGTCGTTGGCGCCGGCGAGCAGGTTCTGCGGATTCGCCGACGAGACCGCGATGGACGGCTCGTTCTGGCGCTGCAGGAACGGATCCCCGCCCGGCCACTGGGTGCCGGACACCATGTTGACGCTCCCGCCGGCGATCTGCGCCGAGGCGCCCAGCGGCAGCGCGGCTGCGACCATGAGTGAAGCAAGGTGCGGCCGGGACGCGAACGACGAGCCTGTCGACATGGAGCCCCCCTCGGAGTGTGCGGCGCGATCCGGGGGGCTCTATGTGCGGCGTCGACGCCGTCGCCTGGCAAACATCTACTTTTCGGAGCGTGAAGGCCGCGTCAACGCATGTACTCCCCGTGTTCGCGGGACACGCCGGGCGTCCCCTCCTCCCTCGAAGGGACGGGGGCTCAGGCGCCGGACTTCTGGTACCGGAGGGCGGCGCCGCCGACGAGCGCCCTGGCGTCGCGGAGCACGGCCGCCTCGACGACGCGGCCGACGAGCAGGTAGTGATCGCCCGCCTCCACGAAGAAGGCCAGCTCGCAGTCGAAGTAGGCGACGGCGTCGGTGAGGATCGACGCCCCGGTCTGGGCCTCGCGGTGGGGCACGCCGGCCAGCTTGTCCTCCCCCTGCATGGCCTGGCGCGCGAACTGCCCGGCCAGCTTCTCCTGCCCCTCGGCGAGGACGTTCACGGTGAAGTTCCGGGTGCTCTTCACGAAGTCCACGCTGTAGTGGAGCCGGTCGACCGCGACGAGGAACATGGGCGGCTCGAACGAGGCCGGCGTGGCCCAGGAGACGGTGAGGGCGTTCTCGGCGCCTCCCCGGCCCACCGTGACGACGCTGACCGCGAGCGGGAACTTCCGGAGCACTTCGGCGAACGAGGCGGAATCCATGGTGTCCTCCCGGAGGGGTGTGAAAGCGTCCATTTACTGTCGCGGGGGCCAGGGCCGTTCAAGCCGAACTGCCTATTGCACCCGAAGGACCACCAGGTTCCCCGCCACCACCACGCCGATGCCGGCCACGGTGGTGGCGCCCCAGGGGAATCCCTCCACGAGGCCCGAGATCGCGAGCGCCACCACCGGCGTCATCACCCCGACGTAGCCGGCCCGGGCCGCTCCCACCCGCTCGAGGAGCGTCAGGAAGGCGGCGAAGGCCAGGATCGAGCCGAACACGGCCAGGTAGAGGAGCGAGGCCAGGTAGGACGGGACGAAGGAGAAGTGGAGCCCCTCGCCGGTGGCCACGGCCGCGAGCGCGCTCCCCGCCGACCCCCAGGCCATGCCCCAGGCCATCTTCTGCCAGACGTCCAGTCCCATCCGCTCGAGCCGGGCGGCGAAGACGTTGCCCACCCCGGATGCCAGGACCGCGCCGGCCACCAGCAGCAACCCGGCCACCACCCCGGCCTCGGCGCGCACCCGCCGCAGCTCCGGCCAGAAGACGAGGAGGATCCCCGCCACCCCGAGCAGTCCGCCCACCACCACCCCGCGCGTCGGCCGGGTCCCGAAGGCAGCCCGCGAGATGGCCGCGTTCACCAGCGGACTGGCCGAGTACCCCAGCGCGACCAGCCCGGAGACGAGATGGGTCTCGGCCCGGTACACGGCCAGGTACGAGAGGCAGAACATGAAGACGCCGAGCAGGGCGAGCTGGGCGTGGACCCGCGGCGGGAAGCGGAGCGGGATCCCCCGCAGCCGGCACCAGCCGAGGAGCAGCGCCGCGGCGATGGCGAAGCGGAGCGCGACGCTGGCCTCGGGTGGAGCGCGCCCGAGCTGGAAGGTGATGGCGATCCAGGTGGTGCCCCAGATGGCGGTCGCGACCGCGAAGAGCCGGGGCGTGGAGACCTTCACGCGCGGCTCCGTTCACGGACCCGCGTGGACGCCGGCCATGTCGGTGCCCACCATGCCGGCCCGGAGCGAGCGCGCGTCCACCCGGCCGAGCGCCCGCTCCATGGCCGGCGTGAGCAGGCGGTGGTGACGGGACCCGTCGAGCCGTCCCGCGATCTCCCGGAGGTGGTCGTCGCGGAAGGTCCAGTGGAGCCGGTCGAGCCGGGAGAGGTCGAAGGGCACCGAGTAGTTCCGCAGCGTCTTCTCGCCCCGCAGGTTGAAGTAGTCCTCGAAGTAGCTCAGGGCGAGCTCGCGAACGGAGCGGAAGACGGGCTCGCGGAACCGCAGCCCGGCGAAGTTGGACTTGGCCACCGCCCCCCAGTGGCCGCGCTCCCGGAAGGCCGCCAGCACGTGGTCGTCGTCCCGGACCGCCTGCAGGTCGACGAGCAGCGGCGGATGCCCCAGGCGGCGCAGGGCGGCGGCCGCGAACAGCGCGCCGTCGTAGCAGTTGGCGCGCCGCTCGGCCAGGACGCGGCGCGGGGAACCGGGATCGTCCTCGGCGCGGTAGACGAGGGCGTCCACGAAGGACTGGATGCGTCCGGGCGTCCGGAGCGGGCGAAGGGCGGCGAGCTCGGCGCGCGTCCAGCCGGCCGGAGCGCGCCCGGGAGCGGTTCCTCGGGGCACGGCCGGCGAGTCTACCTCTCCGCGGCGGCCAGGACCACGGAGTCGCGCAGCATCTCCCTCCGGACCCGGCGCTCCTCGCGCCTCACCTTGCGCGCGTAGGACCAGACCGAATCGGGCATGTCCTCGACGGCGAGCAGGAGCGAGAGGGTCCGGGTGGGGCCGAGGTTGTACGCCACCAGGCCCAGGTCGACGTCGTCGAAGTCCGCCACCATCCGGCCCAGGTAGCGGATTCCCATGCGGACGTTGTGGATCGGGTCGTGGACGTCGCCGGGCGCGATGCCCGCCTCCCGCTCCTCGGT
>DAIEMM010000444.1 GCA_027349605.1 Anaeromyxobacteraceae bacterium | reverse complement strand
GTGGGCCGCACCTGCCTTGCCGGCCGCCCCGGCCACCACGAGCAGCTTCCCGGCGTCGCCCTTGTGCGTCTCCCGGTCCCTCCTCGGGACGAGCGCCCGGGCCGCCGCCTCGTCGAGCAGCTCCGCCGTGGCCGGGACCCGCGCGGCCGCAGCCGGGGGGATGCCGATGTCCACCACCGTCAGGTCTCCGGCCAGCTCGGCGCCGGGCTGCAGCGCGAGCCCGATCTTCGAGAAGGCGAAGGTGACCGTGGCGTCGGCCCGCACCGCCGGCCCGATGGCGCGTCCGGTGTCGGTGGAGAGACCCGAGGGCAGGTCGACCGCGAGCACCCGGGCGCCCTGATCGCGGAGCGCCGCGATGGCCTCGATGGCCGCGGCAAACGCACCGTCGGCGGGGCGCTCGAGCCCCGTCCCGAGGAGGGCGTCGATCACGAGGTCGCCAGGACGCACCGGGAAGTCCTGGAGCGCCTTGAGTCCGGCGACCGGCACGCCTGCATCGTCGGCCGCCTTCCACGCGGCGATGGACTCCGGGCTCCCCTTCCCCGGCGCGCCGAGGGCCACGGCGAGCACCCCTCGTCCGGCCTCGTGGAGGGCGCGGGCGGCGACGAATCCGTCCCCGCCGTTGTTCCCCCCTCCGCAGACCACCACCACGCGCCCCCCCTGGCCCGCCAGCGAGGCGGCAGCGTCGGCGACCGACCGGCCGGCGCGGTCCATGAGCGTCGCCGCCGGGATGCCCATCTCCTCGATGGCGATCCGTTCGATGGCCCGCATCTCCTCTGCGCTCACCAGCCTCATCCGTGACCTCCCTCGAGAACCACCACCGCTGCGGCGACCCCGGCGTCGTGCGTGAGCGAGAGGTGGACGCGGGAGACGCCTCGCTCCCGCGCCACGCGCTCGGCCACCCCGGAGAGGCGGAGGCGCGGCGCCCCGTCCTCCCGCTCGACCTCCACGTCGGTCCAGTGGATCCCGGCGGGCGCGCCCAGGGCCTTGGAGGCGGCCTCCTTGGCGGCGAAGCGGGCGGCGTACGGCGTGGCCCGGTCGGCCCGCGCGTCGCAGAAGCGGCGCTCTCCCTCGGTGAAGCAGCGGTGGAGGAAGCGCTCCGCGACGGCGGCCCGCGATTCCGGGCCGACCAGGCGCCGGATTCGCGCGATCTCGACCACGTCGATCCCGAGACCCAGGATCACGCCGGTCCCCGCGAGAGCATGTCCTTCATCTCCCGCACCGCCCGTTCCATGCCCACCAGCACCGCGCGCGCCACGATGGAGTGGCCGATGTTGAGCTCCTCGATCTCCTGGATGGCCACCACCGGCTGCACGTTCTGGTAGTTGAGCCCGTGGCCGGCCGCCACCTGCAGCCCGAGCTTGGCCCCGGCCTTGGCGGCGTCCACGACGCGGGCCAGCTCCCTGCGCCGATCGCCGGGGAGCCGGGTGTCGCAGTAGCGGCCGGTGTGGATCTCGATGGCGTGTGCCTCGACGCGGACCGCCGCCTTCACCTGGTCGGGGTCGGGGTCGATGAACAGCGAGACCGTCACACCGGCGTCGCGCAGCGACTTCACCAGCCGCGAGATGGTGTCGCGCCCCCGCACCACGTCGAGGCCGCCCTCGGTGGTGAGCTCCTCGCGCCTTTCCGGCACCAGCGTCACCTCGTCGGGCCGGAGCTCGTGGGCGACCTTCAACATCTCCTGGGTCGCCGCCATCTCGAGGTTGAGCCTCGTGGTGACGGTCTTCCGCATCACCTCCAGGTCCCGGTCCTGGATGTGGCGCCGGTCCTCGCGGAGGTGGATGGTGATCTGGTCGGCTCCGCCGAGCTCGGCGAGCATGGCGGCGGTCACCGGATCCGGGTAGGCCGCCCGCCGTGCCTGGCGGAGGGTGGCGACGTGGTCGACGTTGACGCCGAGGCGGGGTCCGGGCATGGCGCGAATCTAGCGCAGAACCGTCCGATGTTCCCGCACGCAATGCGACCGGGGCCCGGTCAGGCCAGTTCCCGTCGCAGCGCGTCGGCGATCCGCTCGGCGTGGGCCTGGATGGCGGCGCCGTCCGGGCCCTCCACCAGCACCCTGGCCTTGTTCTCCGTGCCGGAGAAGCGCACCAGCACGCGCCCCTCTCCTCCCAGGACCTTCTCGGCCTCGGCGATGGCCTTCCGGACCCCCTCGAGCGTCTCGAGGGAGCGCTTCTCCTTCACGACGACGTTGATCTGCGCCTGCGGCGACGGGGTGAAGCACTGGGCCAGCTGGGAAAGCCGCTTGCCCGTGCGCTTCATCACCGCGAGCAGGTTGAGCGCCGCGCAGACGCCGTCGCCGGTGGTGACGTGGTCGAGGAAGACCAGGTGTCCCGACTGCTCCCCGCCGAAGTTGTAGCCGCGACGGCGCATCTCCTCCACCACGTAGCGGTCTCCCACGGCGGTGCGGACCACCGCACCGCCCACCTCCGCCATGGACCGCTCCAGCCCGACGTTGCTCATCACCGTGGCCACCACCGTCTCCTGGCGGAGTCGCCCGCGCCGGAGGAGATCGCGGGCCACGATGGCCATGACGGCGTCGCCGTCCACCACCTGCCCCTTCTCGTCGGCGACGATGACCCGGTCGGCGTCGCCGTCGAGCGCGATGCCCAGGTCGGCGCCGACCTCCAGGACCTTGGCGGCCATGCCCTCCGGGTGGAGGGCGCCGCAGTTCTCGTTCATGTTGCGCCCGTCGGGCTCGACGTGGAGCGGGACGACCTGCGCCCCCAGCTCCTCGAAGACGGCCGGTGCGGTGTGGTAGGCCGCGCCGTTCGCGCAGTCCACCACGATGGTCATCCCGTCGAGGGTGAGCTCGCGGTGGAAGAGCGACTTCAGGAACACCACGTAGCGGCCGATGGCGTCGTCGATGCGCTTGGCCTTGCAGATGAGCTCGGCGGTGGGGCGGAGGCCGTGGAAGTCGGCGGCCGTCGCCGCGCCGCCCAGGACCAGCCCCTCGATCTCCAGCTCCTCGTCGTCGGGAAGCTTGAAACCGGTCCGGTCGAAGAACTTGATGCCGTTGTCCTGGTAGGGGTTGTGGCTGGCGCTGATGACCACGCCCGCGTCGGCGCGCATCGACTGGGTGATGAAGGCGATCCCGGGCGTGGGAAGCGGCCCGCAGAGCAGCACGTCGACCCCCATCGAGCAGATGCCCGCGGCGATGGCGGTCTCCAGCATGTAGCCGGAGAGCCGCGTGTCCTTCCCGATGACGATGCGGTGCCGGTGGTTGCCCGAGCGAACCTTCCAGGCCAGCGCACGCCCGAGCTGCAGCGCCACCTCGGCGGTGATGGGATGTACGTTGGCGACGCCACGGACCCCGTCCGTACCGAAGAGCTTCCGCTCCGCCCCTGCCCCGTTGCCCGGACTCGCCGACATGGATGCCTCCCTGGAAGCAGTCTAGGCGTTCACCGGGAATCCGCCAGAAGCCCGGAGCGCCGCCGCCACGCGGGCCGCCTGGCGGGAGGCGGCGACGTCGTGGACCCGGACGAAGGCAGCGCCGGACAGGACGGCGGCGGTGACCGCCGCGAGCGTCCCGGCCAGGCGCTCGTCCGGGGGAGCGCCGGTGATGGCGCCGATGAAGCTCTTCCGGGACGGGCCGACGAGGATCGGCCGCCCCAGCGACAGGAACTCGGACAGGCGCGCCAGCACCTGCATGCTCTGCTCGGCGGTCTTGGCGAACCCGATGCCCGGATCGAGGAGGATGCGCTCCCGCTGCACCCCGGCTCCCTCGGCCCGGGCCATCGCGGCGGAGAGCTCGGCGCGGACCTCCCCCACAACGTCCCGGTACGTTGCCCGCTCCCTCATGTCGCGCGGCGTGCCCCTCATGTGCATCAGCACCACCGGTGTCCCCGCCTCGGCGACGACGCGCGCCAGGGCGGGGTCGGCGAGCCCGCGGACGTCGTTCACCAGCGCGGCGCCGGTGTCGAGCGCCGCCCGCGCCACCACGGCGCTGGAGGTGTCGATCGAGACCGGGACCGGGAACCGGGCGCGGGCCAGGCGGGAGAGCACCGGGATCACCCGCCGGAGCTCCTCCTCCTCGGGAACCTCCGGAGCACCGGGGCGGGTGGACTCCCCGCCCACGTCGATCAGGTCCGCGCCCTCCGAGGCCAGCCGGAGCGCATGATCCACGGCGGCGCCGGGGTCGAGGAAGCGTCCCCCGTCGGAGAAGGAGTCGGGGGTGACGTTCAGGACGCCGACCACGAACACGCCGGGGGGCGCGAAATCGCGCCCCCCGATGCGGATCGCCGGCCAGGCCAGGACGGCCTCCCGGTTACGCCTTCCCCGGCTCGGCCTTGGGCAACCCGCCCAGGCCTCCGAGGATCCCGCCCTTCTTGGCCTTCTCCTTCTCGCCGGTGGTGGCCGAGGCGGAAGGCGGGGGCGACTTGTGAGGCGGCGGCCGGTTGATGGCCCCGCCGGCGAGCAGCACGTCGACGTCGGCCAGGTCGAGGGTCTCGTACTCGAGCAGGGCGTCGGCGATCTTGTCGAGCGACTCGCGACGCTCGAGCAGGATCTTCTTGGCCCGCTCGTACTGCTCGTTCACGATGCGCCGGACCTCGGAGTCGATCTCGCGCGCGGTCTGCTCGGAGTAGGTCTGCGTGGAGGCCATGTCGCGCCCCAGGAAGACCTCCCCCTCCTTCTTCCCGAAGGCGAGCGGACCCATGCGCTCGCTCATGCCCCACTCGCAGACCATGGCGCGGGCCATGTTGGTGGCCTGCTCGATGTCGTTCCCGGCGCCGGTGGTCTTCTGCCCGAAGGTGAGCTCCTCGGCGACCCGGCCGCCCATGAGGATGGCGATCTGGTTGAGGGCGAACTCCTGGTTGATGTTGAGCCGGTCCTCCTCGGGAAGCTGCTGGGTGAGGCCGAGCGCCCGCCCGCGGGGGATGATGGTGACCTTGTGCAGGGGGTCCGCGTTGGGAAGGACCTTGGCGACGAGCGCGTGGCCGGCCTCGTGCACGGCGGTGGTGCGCTTCTCCTTGTCGCTGATGATGAGGGAGCGGCGCTCGGTGCCCATCAGCACCTTGTCCTTCGCGTACTCGAAGTCGGCGCCTTCCACCTTCTCCTTGTTGCGCCGGGCCGCGTAGAGCGCCGCCTCGTTGACCAGGTTCTCGAGGTCGGCGCCGGAGAAGCCGGGCGTGCCCCGGGCGATCTTGGTCAGGTCCATCCCGACGTCGAGCGGGACCTTCCGGGTGTGGACCTTGAGGATGCCGAGGCGGCCTCCCAGGTCGGGGCGCGGCACCACGATGCGCCGGTCGAAGCGGCCGGGGCGGAGGAGCGCCGGGTCGAGCACGTCGGGGCGGTTCGTCGCGGCGATGAGGATGACGCCCTCGTTCGACTCGAAGCCGTCCATCTCCACCAGCAGCTGGTTCAGGGTC
>DAIEMM010000430.1 GCA_027349605.1 Anaeromyxobacteraceae bacterium | reverse complement strand
GACCGCCTCCGACATGGACCGGTAGAAGTCGTCGAGGAGCACGGCCAGCTCCGGGGGGCGGAGCCGTTCGGTGAGGCCGGAGAACCCCTGCACGTCGGCGAAGAGCACGGTGACGTCGTCGCGCGCCTGGGGCTCGAGCGGATCGCGGCCACCCTGATCCTGGGCCACGACGAGCGTCGCGACGTCGGGCGAGAAGTGGCGGGAGAGCCGCCGCCGCCGCTCCTCCGCCTCCTCCACGCCGGAGAGGAAGCGGGCCCGCTCGATGGCGAGCGCCGCCTGGTAGCCCACCAGCGTGGTGAGCTCGAGGTCGTCGGCGGTGAACGGGTCGACGAAGCCGCGGTCCATGACCAGCATGCCGAGGATGCGGTTGTCGGCCCAGACCGGCACGCACAGGCAGGAGCGGATTCCCTGGGCGATCACCGACTGGCTCCCGGTGAAGCGGAGGTCCTGCTGGGCGTCGATGGTGAGCAGGCCGGCGCGCCCCTTGGCGGCCGCGGTGACCACCGTCTCGGAGACGCGGGGCGGGGAGCCCGGAGGCTCGGTGGCGCGGGGCCGCATGTGCCCGGACTCGTCCATGAGGAGGAGGGTGGAGCGCTCGGCGCGGACCGCGGAGGCGACTGTGTGGAGGATGCGGGCCAGCGTGGTGTCGAGGTCCGGGGCGTCCACGAGCGCACGCCCGATGTCGTTCACGACCGCGATCTGCCGCCGCGATCCCTGGCCGCGGCCGGTGGTCCTCCGGGAGCTCGGGTCGGTGTCGCGCCGGAGCTGTGGTTCGGGCTGCCCGGAGTCCCGCGACTCGGCCTGCATGTCGGCCAGGTAGCGGACGATGGTCCCGCTCTCGGCGAGGAGCGGCTGGAGAGGACGAGGGGTCAGCCCCTCGCGCAGCTCGACCTCCGTCTTCCCGAACCGGAGCCGGTATCCGGGCGCGAGCGGGGCCTCCCGGACCTTGCTGTCGTTCACCCAGGTGCCGTTGCGCGACTCGAGGTCCACGAGCCAGAGCTGGCTCCCCCGCCTCTCGAACATGGCGTGCATGCTCGAGATCCAGGGGTCGGCGATCTGGACCTGGCACTCGGCGGAGCGCCCGAGCACCGTCGGAACGTCCGGGAGGAAGAAGACCGTCCCTCCGCAAATTCCGTTGACGACGAAGAGCTCCGACACCATTCCCCGCTTTCGTCCGGGCCTCCGGCAGGTTGTGGTAGCTTATCCGATCTCGGCGCCCGCCGCGTATGCCCGTTTGCCCCACATGCCGGACCAAGAGCGACGACGGCGTCACCGTTTGCCCGGTGGACGGCACGATCCTCGCGCCCTCCCACGACCTCGTCGGCCGGATCCTGGGCGACCGCTACCGCATCCTGTCCCGGCTGGGGCAGGGGGGGATGGGGAGCATCTACCTCGCCGAGCACGTGACCCTCGGCAAGCGGATGGCGGTGAAGGTCCTCCGCCCGGAGTACTCGCGGGACGAGGAGCTGCTCGATCGCTTCCAGCACGAGGCCCGGGCGGCGAGCCAGATCGGCCAGGAGAACATCGTCGAGGTCTTCGACTTCGGGCACACCCCGGAAGGGGAGGCCTACTTCGTCATGGAGGCCCTCGACGGGGAGAGCCTGGCCCGCGTCCTCCACCGCGACGGCCCCATGCCGCTCGCGCGGGCGATCCCGGTCTTCCTCCAGATCTGCAGGGCTCTCGGGGCGGCCCACCAGCGCGGCATCGTCCACCGCGACCTCAAGCCCGAGAACGTCTTCATCCTGCGCCGGACCGACGGCACCGACTTCGTGAAGGTGCTCGACTTCGGCATCGCCAAGGGGCCGGGGACGCCCGACACGAAGCGGCTCACCAAGGCCGGTTCCATCATCGGCACGCCGGAGTACATGTCCCCGGAGCAGGCCTCCTCGAACGCCATCGACCAGCGCTCCGACGTCTACGCCTTCGGCGTGCTCGCCTACGAGACCCTCACGGGCCGGCTGCCCTTCGACGGGGACACCCCGCTCGCCACGCTCATGAAGCACCAGAGCGACGCCCCGCTGCCGCCGCGAAGGCTGCGGCCCGAGCTGCCCGCCGAGGTGGAGCAGATCGTGCTGCGGGCGCTGGTGAAGCGCCCCGAGGGGCGGCAGCAGTCGATGGAGGAGCTGGCCGGCGAGCTCACTCGCCTCGCCGCCGAGCCCGACGTGCTGCGTGCGCCGGTCTTCGGCACCGCCGTGGCCCCGCTCCTCACCGGCCGCACCACCGACCGCCTGGCGGCGCGCACCAGTTCCCGAGGCGGGACCCTGCCGCTCGGCGACACGCTCCCGCTGCGCGACCTCGCCCCGCCGGGCCCCGAGCCCGCGCCGACCCGGCCCTCCACGCGGGTCCGGCGCGACACCCGGTCGGAGGTCGAGGTGGTGAGCCGCCGCCGATCCCAGGTGGCGCTCGCGGCGGTGCTCGGCCTCCTCTTCGTGGCGCTCCTCTCCGGAGTGGTGGCGGCGCTGGCCGTGCGCCGGGCCGGCGCCCCCGCGCCCTACGCGCCTCCCACGCCCAGGGCAGAGGTCGTCCCCCGCCCCGAGCCCCCGGCGGTCCGGGTCACGGCGACCGAGCCGGCCGCCCCCGCCGACGCCGCCCTCCCGTCGCTCGAGCCCCCTCCGTCGGTCTCGGCAGCGGCGCCTGCGCCGCCGAGGCCGGCGCGCCCCCGGCCGGCCCGCACCCCCGGAGTTGGCGCCAAGGCCGGGAGCGGGGAGAATGCCCCCTCCGGCAACGATCTCCTCGACCCGTACGGCCCGACCGCACGGTGAGGGAGTCCCCCGGGAGCCACATTGACGGGTTTCCGCCTCCTCCTCCTCGCCGCGCTCCTCGCGCTCCCCTTCGCCGGTGGCGCGGCCGACCCGCCCGCGGGCCCACCGGCCGATCCCACCGCCGCGGCCCGGGCCGCCTACCGGCGCGGCGCCGACCTCTACAAGGCCGGCAAGTTCCGGGAGGCGATCACCGCGTTCGAGGAGGCCGACCGGCTGAAGCCCAGCCCGGCCCTCCAGTTCAACGTCGGGCAGGCCTGGGAGAAGCTCGGCGACCCCGAGGCGGCGCTCGCCGCCTTCGCCCGCTACCTGCGGCTCGACCCGGCGGCCCCGAACCGGGAGGCGGTCGAGAAGACCGTGAAGGCGCTCGAGGCGAGGCTCGCGAGGAGCGGACGCCAGATGCTCCACGTCACCACGGACCCGCCCGGCGCCGACCTCGCGGTGGACGGGGCCGCCGCGGGGCAGTCGCCCCTCGATGCCGCCATCGCGCCGGGCCCGCACGCCGTGGCCGCTTCCTCGCCCGGGCGCCGCGCCGCCACCCGCGACGTCGTCCTGCCCGCCGACCATTCGCTCACGGTGCATCTCGTGCTCGATCCGGCGCCGGAGCCCGTCGCCACGCCCCCGCTCGCCGCGACGCCACCCGGCGTGCCGCTCGAGGCGACCCGTCCCGATCAGGCCCCGCAGCCGGTGGAGCGCAAGAGCTGGCTCGGCCCCGTGATCGCCGGCGGGCTGGGGGTGGTCGCGGCCGGGGCGGGGATCGTGATGGG
>DAIEMM010000399.1 GCA_027349605.1 Anaeromyxobacteraceae bacterium | reverse complement strand
CCGGCGCCGGGTCGAAGACGCCGGCCTCGCCGAGCGCCGCCCGGAGCGCGGACGAGGAGAGGGGGTGCGGCTCCCCCCCGGCGGCCGAGCGGGCCAGCGTCCGGGCGGCTTGCACGAGCGCCGCGGAGAGCGCCGGGACGGTCCGCTGGGGCAGCGCCGCGCGGACCCGATCCAGGGTGGCCGCCTCGAGCGGCGTGAGCCCCGGGGTCGGGGCAGCCGCCAGGCCGAGGGCGGCCAGGAACGCGAGGGGCGCCGAAGCGGCGGAGGTCATCCCTTCCGATCCTGCCGGACCCGCACGTCGAGCGCCACGACCACCGGACGCCCGAGCCGATCGTTCATGCGGGCCACGATCGCGGTGGAGAGCGCCTCGACCTGGCGCGCCCACTCCGGCGAGGAGGCGACCACCCAGAGGTGGCCGTCGGGCCCGAGGCCGCGCACCGTGAGCTCGCGGGAGAGGGGCCAGCCGCAGGCCTCGGCGAACGCCGCCGCCGCGGCCGGGCGGCGCGCCTCCGACCGGCGCGCGAGCGACTCGGCCACCACGCTGGCGAGGGTCCTGCGCCTTCCTCTCGGGCTCCGGCCTTCCATCGGGAGACCTTGGGGCCGGCGGGCGCGCGGCGTCAAGGTGCGTCGGGCGCCCGCGCGTGGCGCGAACCGTTTCGCGCCGTTACGGCTCTCGGCAGACAGAGGCCACCGCGCCGATGGACGGCGCCGCCCCCGAGGAAACACAGATGAAGCCCACCGTGGACGTGACGGAAGCGAATTTCAAGGAGGTCGTGGAGAAGGACGGGATCGTCCTCGTCGACTGGTGGGCGCCCTGGTGCGGCCCCTGCCGCGTCTTCGGACCCACGTACGAGAAGGTCGCCGGGCGCCACCCCGACGTCACCTTCGCCAAGGTGAACACCGAGGATCAGCAGGGGCTGGCGGGATCCTTCCAGATCATGTCGATCCCGACCCTCATGATCCTCCGCGACAAGATCCTGCTCTTCTCGCAGCCGGGCGCGCTGCCCGAGGCGGCGCTGGAGGAGCTCATCCAGAAGGCCCGCGAGCTCGACATGGACAAGGTCCGTGAGGAGATCGCGGCGGCGGAGTCCGAGGAGAAGCAGAAGGGCGCGGCGACGGCATGACACCGCCGCCTTCAGGCGGCGGAAGAGCCATCGAGGCATTCGTCCCGTCCTTCGGTCGGTCCTCGAAGGACGGACCGGGTCATTGGGTGGTTCTTGCGGCGGCTGAAGCCGCCGCTGCTTGACTGTCAGACCGGCTTGCTACCTGAACGAACGAGCAGTATCGTTCAGGACGTGAGCCATGGGCGCCGCCACCCGCCAGCAAGAGATCCTCGAGGAGCTCCGCCGTCAGATCCGCCGCATGGAGCGGCGGCCGGCGCGGCGCGAGGGCGTGCTCGCCTGCGGCTCCTCCGAGGTGGAGGCGCTGCTCCCCGCCGGAGGGTTTCCCCGCGGGTCCATCTCCTCGCTGTGCGGTGGCCCGGCCAGCGGCAAGACCTTCGTGGCCCTGTCGGTGCTGCGCGAGGCCCAGGCCGGGGGAGGGCTCGCCGCCTTCGTCGACGGCCGGGGCGAGCTCTACCCTCCGGCGGCCTTCGCGCTGGGGGTGGACCTGGCGCGGCTCCTCATCGTCCGCCCGGAACCGGCGCGCGGCGCGGTGCTTCCCGGCCTGTGGGCCGCCGAGGTGCTGCTCGGGAGCGGGGCCTTCCCCGCCGTGGCCGTCGACGTGCCCCTGCGCGGGGTGCCCGCAGCGCGAGCCGAGCCGATGCTCCGCCGCCTGCTGGCCGCGGCCGAGAAGGGTGGGGCGGCGGCGCTCCTGCTCTCCGGTCCGGGTGACCCGGCCATCCCGGCGGCGCTCCGGATCGACCTGGACGCGGTCCGGTTCCGCCCGGCGCTCCGCCCGGTGGCGGCCGGCGCGTGCACGGAGGGCGGCCATGTCTCCTGAGCGGGGCCCGCCGCGCGTCCTCGCCGTCGTCGTCCCGGCGCTGCCCCTGCAGCGGGTCCTCCGCGAGCGCCCGCCGGCCGGAGCGCTCGCCGTGGTGTCGGAGGGGGCCGTGTGCCACGCCACCGCCCCGGCGCTCGCCGCAGGGGTGCGGCCGGGCGACTCGCTGGTGCAGGCGCGGGCGGCCTGCGCCGGGCTCGACGTCGTCCCGCTCGACGCCGCCGCCGACCGCGCGGCCCTGCGCGCGCTCGCCGAGGCGCTCCTCTCCCTCTCCCCCGTGGCCGAGGTGGCGTTCCCCGACGCGGTGCTCCTCGACGCCGCCGGTGCGCGCCTCTCGGGCAGCGAGCCGGAGGCTTTCGAGCGTGCGCTGGCGGAGCGTGCGCTCGGCCTCTGCCGGCACATGGGCTTCCAGGGCCGGGTGGCGGTGGCCGACGGCAAGGGGGTTGCGCTGGCGCTCGCCCGCCACACCGGCCGGGAACGGACGCGGGCGGCGCCGGGCGAGGGGGCGCTGGCGCTCGCCCCGCTGCCGCTCGGGGCGCTCGACCTGCCTTCCGAGGTGGCGCGCTGGCTCTCCGCGGTGGGAGTGGAGAGCGCGGGCGCGCTGGCCGCGCTCCCGGCGGAGACGCTCGCCCACCGCTTCGGCGCCCCGGGCGCGGCGGCCGGCCGGCTGTCCCGCGGGGTCGATCCGCGGCCGCTCGTGCCCTTCGCCCCCGAGACCTTCCCGCACGAGCGCTGGGACCTCGAGAGCGAGGTGGGAGTGCTCGAGAGCGCGGAGCCGGTGATCTTCGCGGCGAAGCGGCTGGCCGACCGGGTGGCGGCGCGCCTCGCCGGACGCGGCCTGGGGGCGAGCCGGTTGCGGCTCACCCTCTTCCTCGACCCACGCGGCGAGGAGAGGGTCGACCTGCCGATGGCACGGCCGGGCGCCGACGCGGCGCTCTGGCTCGCGCCCTTGCGGGAGCGGCTCGCAGGGCTGCGGCTGCCCGCGCCGGTGCGCGCTCTCGACCTCGCCGTGGTGGAGGCGGCCGAGGTCCCGGCCGAGCAGCTCGCCGTGGGCGACCGGCCCGAGGTGACGCGCTCCCTCGACGTGGCGCTCTCGCGGCTCGCGGCCCGGCTGGGGGAGCGCTCCCTCTTCGCCGCCGAGTCGGCCGACCGGCACCGGCCGGAGGCGGCCTACCGGGAGACCCCCTTCCGCCACGGAAGGGCCGACCGGAGCGCAGGGTCCGGGTCCGGGGACGGCTCGCCGGAGCCGCCACCGGGACGTCCCACACGCCTCCTCGAGCCACCGAGTCCGCTCGTGGCGCTGGGCGAGGGTGGCCGGCTCACCGCGCTCCGCGTCGACGGGACGCTGCGCGCCGTCGTCTCCCTCTCCGGACCCGAGCGGCTCGCCGGCGAGTGGTGGAACGAGCCCTTCGACCGCGACTACTACCGGGTCCGGCTCGAGGGGCTGGGCGAGGCCTGGATCTACCGCGACGGCCGTGATGGCAGGCTCTGGCTTCACGGCCTCTTCGACTGAGCGCGCCATGCCCCCCCGCTACGCAGAGCTGCGCTGCCGGTCCAGCTTCTCCTTCCTGGAAGGGGCGAGCCACCCGGAGGAGCTGGTGGACCGCGCCGCCGACCTGGGGCTCGAGGCGCTGGCGCTGGCCGACCGCGGAGGCATCTACGGCGTCGTGCGGGCCCATGCCCGGGCCCGCAAGCGGGGACTCCCGCTCGTCGTCGGCGCGGAGGTGGCCTGCGACGGCCTCGGACCCGGGACGGCCGGGCTGACCCTGCTCGCCGTCGACCGCGAGGGGTACGCCGGGCTCTGCCGGCTGCTCACCGAGGCGCACGCGGGCGCGCCGCTGCGCGAGGGGGAGGCGCCGGAGGGCACGGTGGTCCGGCCTCCCACGCCACGGTTCCCGTTCCTGGCGGTGGCCGAGCGCTCCCGTGGCCTCGTGGCGCTCCACGCCGGGGCCGACGCCGGGGCCGCGGCCCGGCTGCGGGACGCCTTCGGCCCGCGCTTCGCACTGACGGTGTCGCGCCACCGCGCCGCCGGCGAGGAGGCGCGCATCGCAGCGGTGCGCAGCCTGGGGCGGCGCCTCTCCGTCCCGGTGGCGGTGGTGAACGACGTCCACACCCACGAGCGGCGCCGGCAGCCCTTGCAGGACGTCCTCACCTGCGTCCGGCTGGGCACGAGCGTCGACCGGGTGGGGCGGCGCCTCTTCCCCAACGCCGAGCGCACGCTGAAGGGGCCGGAGGAGATGGCGCGGCTGTGGCCCGACTTTCCCGAGGGGCTCGAGGCGGCCGCGGACCTCGCCGCCTCCTGCACCTTCCGGCTCGAGGAGATCCGGGGCGAGCACCCGCTCCCGCCGGTGCTGGCCGGGACGGCCGCCGCGGCCGGGGAGGGGGCCCGCGGGCTGGACGGGCCGGTGGGAGGGATGGCCCTGCTCCGGCACCTGGTCCGCGACGGGGCGCGCTGGCGCTACGGTGGCGCCCCTCCCGCCGACGTGGAGCGGCAGCTCGCCCGGGAGCTCGCGCTGGTCGAGCAGCTCGGCTACGAGAGCTACTTCCTCACCGTCTGGGACGTGGTCCGCTTCGCCCGCGAGCGCGGCATCCTCTGCCAGGGACGGGGCAGCGCGGCCAACTCGGCCATCTGCTTCGTGCTCGGCATCACCTCCATCGACCCCGTGCGCATGGGGCTGCTCTTCGAGCGCTTCCTCTCCGCGGAGCGGGGCGAGCCGCCCGACATCGACGTCGACTTCGAGCACGAGCGGCGCGAGGAGGTGATCCAGTACGTCTACGGGCGCTACGGGCGCGACCGGGCCGGCATGGTCTGCGAGGTCATCAGCTACCGCGCCCGCTCGGCCATCCGCGACGTGGGCAATGCGCTGGGGCTCGCCCCCGACCAGGTGGACCGGCTGGCGAAGCTCACGGGCAGCCACGACGCCGCCGGCGAGATCCCGGCGGCGGTGCTCGCGCAGGCCGGGCTCGACCCGGAGGGCTCCCCGGCGGTGCGGCACGCGCTGCGCCTCTCCGCGGAGATCGCCGGCTTCCCGCGCCACCTCTCCATCCACGTGGGCGGCTTCGTCATCACGAGGCGGCCGCTCGTCGAGACCGTGCCGGGGCAGCCCGCCGCCATGGCCGGGCGCACGGTGGTCCAGTGGGACAAGGACGACCTCGCCGAGCTCGGGCTCCTCAAGATCGACCTGCTCGCGCTGGGCATGCTCACCGCGCTCTCCCGGTCGCTCGCGCTGCTGGCGCGCCACCGGCCGGCTCCCTCCGGCGCGACCGTCGATCCCCATCCGGCCACGCTCGCCGCCATCCCGGCCGAGGAGACGGAGGTCTACGAGATGATCTCGCGGGCCGACACCATCGGCGTCTTCCAGATCGAGTCGCGGGCGCAGATGTCGCTCCTGCCCCGGCTGCGCCCGCGCCGCTTCTACGACCTCGTCATCTCGGTGGCCATCATCCGCCCCGGCCCCATCCAGGGAGGCATGGTCCACCCCTTCCTGCGACGCCGGGACGGCCGGGAGGAGGTCCGCTATCCCTACGAGCCCCTGCGGGCGGTGCTGGAGCGCACGCTGGGCATCCCGCTCTTCCAGGAGCAGGCCATGCGGCTCGCGGTGGTGGCCGCCGGCTACACGCCCGGCGAGGCCGACGAGCTGCGCCGGGCCATGACCCACAAGCGCTCCCACTAGCGCATCGAGGAGATGCGCGGGCGGCTCACCGCCGGCATGGCCGAGAAGGGAATCCCCCGGAAGGACGCCGAGGCCATCCTCCAGCAGCTCCACGGCTTCGCCGGATACGGCTTCCCCGAGTCGCACGCCGCATCCTTCGCGCTGCTCGTCTACGCGTCGGCATGGGTGAAGCGGCACCACCCGGCCGCCTTCGCCGCGGCGCTGCTCGACAGCCAGCCCATGGGGTTCTACGCCCCCCACACGCTGGTGGAGGACGCCAAGCGGAGCGGGGTGGAGGTCCGCGGCGTCGACGCCGTGCACAGCGACTGGGAGTGCACGCTGGAGGGGCCGGAGGAGGGAGTCCCGGCGGCGCCCGGGGAGCGGCCGGCGTTGCGGCTCGGCCTCGGCCGCATCCGCGGGCTGCCGCGGGCCGTGGGGGAGGCGGTGCTCGCGGCCCGGCGGGAGTCCCCCCTCGCCTCGGTGGAGGACCTGGCCCGGCGGGCGCGGTTGTCGCGGACATGGCTCGCGCGCCTCGCCGAGGCGGCCGCGCTCCGGTCCCTGTCGCCGGGGCGGCGGGCCGCCCTCTGGACGGCGCTGGGGCTCTCCCCGGGGGACGAGGCCGGCCTCTTCTCCGGCCGCCTTCCGCCCGAGGCGAAGGCCGCGATCGCGGAGCCGGCCGCGGCCGAGGAGGTGGCGCGCGACTACGCCGCCACCGGCCTCTCCGAGCGGGCCCACCCGGTCTCCTTCCTGCGCGCGGCGCTCGCGGCCCGCGGGGCCCGCACCGCCCGGGAGCTCTCCCGGTTGCGCAACCGGGCGGCGGCCGAGGTGGGAGGCATCGTCATCGTGCGGCAGCGCCCGGAGACGGCGCGGGGGATCACCTTCGTCTCGCTGGAGGACGAGACGGGGGTCGCCAACCTGGTGGTGATGCCCGACGTCTACGAGCGCTTCCGCCCGCTGGTGCGCGGCGCCCCGTTCCTCATCGCGCGTGGACGCGTCGAGCGCACCGGCGCGGTGGTGAGCCTCCAGGTCAGGGAGCTCCTGCCGCTCTCCCCGCTCGAGGAGGTCCGGACGGCGTCGAGGGACTTCCACTGAAGCGGCACGGGAATCCCGGATCCGGCTAAGATGTTCCCCCGCTCGAACCCCTGGAGGATTCCCGAATGCGTCTCGTCGCACTGCTCGCCCTCGTCGTCGCTCTCCCCGTCCTGGCCGCCGACAAGGCCCCCGCCGCTCCCGCTGCCGCGGCGAGGAAGATCGAGATCAAGGTCACCGAGAACGGCTTCGAGCCCAGGGAGATCAAGGTGAAGAAGGGGCAGCCGGTGACGCTCTCCTTCCTGCGCACCACCGACCGCACCTGCATCAAGGCCATCGACATCCCGGCCGAGAAGGTGAAGGGGTTCGAGCTGCCGCTGAACAAGCCGGTGGAGCTGACCATCAAGCCCGCCAAGGCCGGGGTGGAGAAGTTCCACTGCACGGCGATGGCGATGGGGGATGGCAAGATCGTGGTGACGGATTAGCGGCGCCGGCTTCAGCCGGAGCAAGAGCGGGCCATCGGGGCCGCTGCGCCGTCACGAGACCCGACGCGAGAAGGGCGCCCGGAGTGATCCGAGCGCCCTTCGTGTGCCGGCTCCCTGCGTTGAGGCGGTCCTGGGGCCCCGCTCTCGCGGCGCCTGAAGGCGCCGCTGCTAGGAACAGCCCGTGGTCGTCCCGCAGTTCAGGCACTTGTAGCAGGCGCCGTTCCTCACCGTGATGCTGCCGCAGTTGGGGCAGGGCGGCGCGTCGGCCTGGGCCAGGAACGGCGAGTCCTCCCTGGCCGGCAAGGCGATCACGGGCGACGGGGTGACGGTGGTGGCGGACACGGTCCGGACCGCCGCCGCGAGCCGCGGCGCCGCGGGGGCCGCGCCCGGCGTCATGTCCTTGGCCACCGGAACGCCTTCCTCGGAGGGCAGGAACTTCAGGGACAGCCACCGGAAGATGTAGTCGGTGATCGACTTGGCGATGGGGATGTCCGGATTTCCGGTGAAGCCCGAGGGCTCGAAGCGGGTGTGGCTGAACTTGTCCACCAGCACCTTGAGCGGAACCCCGTACTGCAGCGCCATGGAGATGGAGGTGGCGAAGCTGTCCATCAGGCCCGACACCACCGAGCCCTCCTTGGCCATGGTGACGAAGAGCTCGCCCGGCGTGCCGTCGGCGTACATGCCGACGGTCATGTAGCCCTCGTGGCCGCCGATGGAGAACTTGTGCGTGATGGCGTTGCGCTCGTCGGGCAGGCGGCGCCGCTGCAGGCTGGCGAGCGTCTCGGCGGAGGGATCCTCCTGCTTGGCCTCGGCCGCCTTGCCGGTGTTGAGGGGCTGGCTGCGCTTGCAGCCGTCGCGGTAGATGGCGATGGCCTTCAGCCCCAGCTTCCAGGCCTCCAGGTAGGCCGTCTCGATGTCCTCGGAGGTGGCGCTGGAGGGCATGTTGACGGTCTTCGAGATGGCCCCGGAGAGGAAGGGCTGCACCGCCGACATCATCCGGATGTGCCCCATGTAGTGGATGGTGCGGCTGCCGTTCTGGGGCTTGAACGCGCAGTCGAAGACGGGCAGGTGCTCGTCGCGGAGCCTGGGGGCGCCCTCGATGGTCTCGGACTCGTCGATGTACTGGAGGATCGAGCCGATCTCGCCCGACGAGTAGCCGATGCGCTGCAGCGCCAGCGGGACCGTGTTGTTGACGATCTTGAGCATGCCGCCGCCCACCAGCTTCTTGTACTTCACGAGCGCGATGTCGGGCTCGATGCCGGTGGTGTCGCAGTCCATCATGAAGCCGATGGTGCCGGTGGGCGCGAGCACGGTGGCCTGCGCGTTCCGGTAGCCGTGCTGGGTGCCCAGCGCGACCGCGTCCGCCCAGGCGGCGTGGGCCGCCTCGACGAGCTCGGGCGCGGCCAGGGCCACGTCGATCTCCTTCACGGCGGCGGCGTGCTTGCGCATCACCGACAGGAACGGGGTCCGGTTGCGCTCGTACCCGTTGAAGGGCCCCTTGTGCGCGGCGATGCGGGCGCTCTGGGCATAGGCCTCGCCGGTCATCACCGCGGTGATGGCGGCGGCGGTGGCCCGTCCGGACTCCGAGTCGTAGGGGACGCCGGTGGCCATGAGGAAGGCCCCCAGGTTGGCGTAGCCGAGCCCGAGCGGCCGGTAGTCCTCGCTGTTCTTGCCGATGGCCTCGGTGGGGTAGCGCGAGTTGGAGACCAGGATCTCCTGCGCCAGGATGGTGAGGTCCACCGCGCGGCGGAACGAGTCGGCGTCGAAGCCGCCGTCGATGGAGCGGAAGTGCATGAGGTTCAGGGACGCCAGGTTGCAGGCGCTGTCGTCGAGGAACATGTACTCCGAGCACGGGTTGGACGCGTTGATGCGCGCCGTCGACGGGCAGGTGTGCCAGGCGTTCACCGTGGTGTCGAACTGGAGTCCCGGGTCGCCGCACAGCCAGGCGGCCTCGGAGATCTGCCGCATCAGGCTGCGGGCGCGCACCCGGCTGAGGGGCTTGCCGTTCGTCCGGGCCAGCAGCGGCCACTCGGCGTCGTCCACCACGGCG
>DAIEMM010000386.1 GCA_027349605.1 Anaeromyxobacteraceae bacterium | reverse complement strand
GTTCGACCTGCCGCTCTTCCTCTGGGCGCTCTACGCCACCGGCATCATCCAGATCTTCGCCACCCCGGTGCTGGGCATCACCGTGGCGCTCGGCTTCCTGGAGCGGATCTTCCACCTGGGGATCTTCATGCCCGAGTACGGGGGCGACCCGGTGCTCTTCCAGCACTTCTTCTGGTTCTATTCGCACCCGGCCGTCTACATCATGATCCTGCCGGCCATGGGGATCGTGAGCGAGGTGGTGGCGGTGTTCAGCCGCAAGCCCATCTTCGGCTACAAGTTCATCGCCATGAGCTCGATCGCCATCGCGCTGATCGGCTTCCTGGTCTGGGGCCACCACATGTTCGTCTCCGGCCAGTCGAAGTGGGCCAACGTGATCTTCAGCTTCCTCACGCTCCTCGTGGCCATCCCCTCGGCCATCAAGACCTTCAACTGGCTGGCCACCCTGTACAAGGGGCACATCGTCCTCAAGACGCCGATGCTCTTCGTGCTCTCCTTCTTCGCCATCTTCGGGGTGGGAGGGCTGACCGGCCTCTTCCTCGGGGCGCTCGCCACCGACATCCCCCTGCACGACACCTACTTCGTGGTGGCCCACTTCCACTTCGTGATGGTCGGGGCGGTGATGATCGCCTTCCTGGCCGGGCTCTTCTACTGGTGGCCCAAGATGACCGGCCGCATGTACGACGAGCGGCTGGGCGTGGCCTCGGCAATCCTGGTCTTCCTGGGCTTCAACGTGACCTTCATCCCGCAGTTCATGGCCGGCACGCTGGGGATGCCGCGCCGCTACGCCACCTATGCGGAGCAGTTCCAGGGCCTGAACCGGGTCTCCACCGTCGGGGCGGTGATGCTGGCGGCGGGGCTGCTGGTCGCGCTCTGGGCCTTCGTCGCGTCGCTGCGGAACGGCGCCCGGGCCCCGGCCAACCCGTGGGGCGCGGCCACGCTCGAGTGGGCGACGACCTCGCCCCCGCCGCACGACAACTTCGCCGTCGCGCCCCGGGGCGCCTCCCCGTACGACTTCACCGGGCTCCGGCGGGAATCGGCGGAGGCCGGCTGGGTGCCGGTCCCCGGGGAGGGCGCGCCATGAGCGGTCCCGCCACCGGTCACGCAGCGCCAGGAGCCGTGCAGGCCCCGGAGCAGCGGTTCCTGGCCCACCACTTCACGAGCATGGATTCCCAGCTCGCGACCAGCAAGCTCGGGATCTGGCTCTTCCTGGGAAGCGAGGTGCTCTTCTTCAGCGGGCTCTTCGTCGCCTACGGGGTCTACCGGGCCAACCACTACGCCCTCTTCCACTACGCCCACCACTTCCTCGACTGGCGCATGGGCGCGCTCAACACCGTCGTGCTCGTCGGCAGCAGCGTGTCGGCGGCCTGGTCGGTCCGCTGCGCCCAGCTGGGCAAGCGCCGGGGGCTGCGGATCTCGCTCCTCCTCACGCTGCTCCTCGCCGGCGTGTTCCTGGTGGTGAAGTACTTCGAGTACAGCCACAAGCTGCACAACGGCGTCGCCTGGGGAGCGGCCTGCAAGCCCTCCGCCGAGATCCTGGCGAGCCTCCCGCCGGCGGTCCAGGCGCTGCCGGTGCCGAAGGACCTGGGAACCTTCTTCAGCATCTACTACCTCATGACCGGCCTGCACGGGATCCACGTGCTCATCGGCATGGGGCTCTACGTCTGGCTCATCGGGCGCGCCGGCCGGGGCGACTTCGTCCCTGGCTACTACGTCCCGGTCGACACGGTGGCGCTCTACTGGCACCTCGTCGACATGATCTGGATCTTCCTCTTCCCGCTCCTCTACCTCATCTGATCGGAGCCGAAGTGAACGAGCACAGCCCTTCGTCCGCCGCCGCCCCGGAGCACGGGACGCACGTCATGCCCCCGTCGGTGCTCCTGGGCACCGCGGCGGCCCTCATGGCGCTCACCGTCGTCACCGTGGCCACCTCCCGCATCGACCTCGGGGAGTGGAACGTGGTCCTGGCGCTGGCCATCGCCTGCACGAAGGCGGCGCTGGTGGCGCTCTTCTTCATGCACCTCAAGTACGAGAACCGGTTCCAGCTGGTGGTGCTGGTCTCGGCGGCGCTCTTCGCCGCGCTCTTCGTGGCCTTCGTGGTGTTCGACACCACGCAGTACCAGCCCGACATCCGGGCGGCCGAGACCCAGGCCGCCCCCAGGGGCCCCTGATCCCACCGGGGCGCGGCCGCGCTCAGCGGGGGCGTGGGGCGAAGCTCGTGAACACGTGGTCGTTGGCCGCCGCCGGGAAGTGCTCGTTCTTCCGCGTCGTCCAGGCGACCTTGGCCAGGATGACCCCGTCGGGGAACGGGCGGGTGCCGGCCTTCATGGCCTCCATGGCCTTGTCGTTGCCGAGGATGACCCGGATGTGGTCCTTGTCGGGCCGGTAGGAGGGCGCGACGACCTTCCAGTCCTCCCAGCCGCGGACGACCTGGATCCCGTTGGGGGCCGTGGGGGCGTCGCCGGCGGTTGCGGGAAGGGCGAGGAGAAGCGTGGAGACGAGGCCGGCCGTGAGTCGCATGGGTGTCCTCCCCGAAGGTGGTCATTAAAGGAGAACGCATGGCTGTCAACGTGGGATCGACATCCGCCCTGGCCGTCCTCTCGGCGCTGGCGCTCACCGCCTCGCCCGCCCTCGCCTACGAGGAGCGGGTACACCAGCTCATCGGCGAGCGGGCGCTCCCGGAGACCCTGCCGCGCGACCTGGCGCGGCCCACGCCGGCCGACGTCGACGAGCTGCGCAGCGCCACCTGGCGCGCCGGCGCCGGTCACCCCGACCCCGGAGTCCGGGCGCGCTTCCTCGCTCGGTATCCCTCGGAACGCCAGTTCGACGGCTGGGCCTGGAAGGAGTTCCTGGGGCTCGCGCCCGAGGCACGGGTGGTGGGGGTCGACGAAGTGCCCGACGGCCCGGCCGACGCCCGGGAGCTGCTCGCGATCTCCTCCCGCCTCCCCGACGGCGACGAGCGCAACGTCGAGCGCTTCGCCCACGGTCCGGACCGGGGCGTGCGACGGGACGGCGCGGGGAAGCCCCTTCCGCGCGACCCGGCCCAGCTCGACATGGGGGCCCTCACCGGGCTCTCCAGCCAGGCGTGGGCCCACTACGGCCTTCCCCGGGTCGAGTTCTCCGACTCCCCGGCGGTGCTGAAGACCGATCCCCGCCGCTGGGCCTACCCGCCCACCGCCCGGGCCTTCGCCCCCGAGATGGCCCAGGTGCACACCGACGTCGCCCTCGCCGCGGCGACGGCCGGGACTCCGGGCGGGCGGGCGCTGGCCTACGTCTGGCTCGGCGCCGCCCACCACTACGTCGAGGACGTGGCCAACCAGATCCACACGCTCCAGGCGGTCTACCCGTTCTTCGTCGACGCGAAGATCGAGAGCTGGAAGGAGAACCTCTTCTCGCTCTGGGGCGTCCTGCGCCCGCGCCCGGGTTTCGAGGAGATCGGCCTCGGCATCATCAAGAACCACCACCTGTTCCTCGAGGACCTCTGGGGTGCGCGGGTCTCCGAGGCCGCCGACGGGAAGTCCACCGTCCCCGGCGCGGTCGCAGGCCTGCGGGCGCTGGCCGCCGGGGATCCCGAGGAGGAGGCCGCCCTCGACGCGCTCCGGCTCGATCCGGCCGGACCCTTCGCCCGGGAGATCACCGAGCAGGTCGTCGACGCGTCGAGCCGCGAGGGCGGAGACGTCTACCTGGCGGCGCGCGACATCGCGCGCCCGCACCTCTCGAAGGCCCGCACCGTCTACGTGGCCGGCACGGCCGACGCCGAGGTCCGGCCCTCTCCCGACCCGGCGCGCCTGGCCCGCTTCTACGATCTGGAGGCGCGGGGCTTCGCGCGCGCGGCCAGCGCCGTTCGCCGCCACGTCCGCCTCTTCGACGAGGAGGTCGCCCGCGCCGGACGCTCCGATGCCGACCGGCTCGCGGTCCGGGAGGCGGTGCTCCGCCGCCTCGTGGCGGAGCGCATGGACGCCCGGGACGCCGAGGACGCGCGCCTCGCCGCCTGGCTGGCGGCGAGGGGGCTCAAGACTCCCTGAACGCCCCCCGCAGCCGCTCCGCGACCTCCTCCGGCCAGGCCATCGAGAAGCGCTCCCCGAGGAGCATGTGCAGGTAGTTGGCGTCGGGAGTGTGGAGCACGGGGTCGATGTAGAGCCGGGGCAGGAGCCGCGCCGAGAGCGCGTGGCGCCCGGAACGCTCCCCCGATCGATCGGGGACGAAGGTGAGGTTGAAGCTCCACAGCCCGGACGCGGCGAAGCCGCGCAGGGCCCGGCGAAGCCCCGCGGCGAAGCTCGCCACGTCGGAGTCGTCGAGGTCGAGGACGCTCGACTTGCCCGGGAGGACGGCCCGGCAGTCTCCCAGGACACCGGTGGGGGCGAAGGGGACGTACCAGGTCCAGGCGCCGGTGCGCCCCACCAGGCGCCCCGCCGCCTCCTCGGCCGCGAGCAGTTCCGGAGCGAACGGCTGCCCGTGCGCCTCGAGCCAGGCGGACTCGGCGGCAAGCTCCCGGCGCACGGCGTTGCCGGGCTCGGAGGTCGCCACCACCTGCATGTGCGGGTGGATCTGGGTGCCTCCCGCGGGCGGCATGTGGTTCCAGGTCACCAGC
>DAIEMM010000057.1 GCA_027349605.1 Anaeromyxobacteraceae bacterium | reverse complement strand
CAACCACGGAGGAGAGCACATGGCCAAGGAAAAGTTCGATCGCAGCAAGCCCCACGTGAACGTCGGCACGATCGGCCACGTGGACCACGGCAAGACCACGCTGACCGCGGCCATCACCAAGGTGCTCGCCAAGCAGGGGCTGGCGAGCTACCTGGCGTACGACCAGATCGACAAGGCGCCGGAGGAGCGGGAGCGCGGCATCACCATCGCGACCGCCCACGTCGAGTACCAGACCAAGAACCGGCACTACGCCCACGTCGACTGCCCGGGCCACGCCGACTACGTGAAGAACATGATCACCGGCGCGGCGCAGATGGACGGCGCCATCCTGGTGGTCTCCGCGGCGGACGGCCCGATGCCCCAGACGCGCGAGCACATCCTGCTCGCCCGCCAGGTCGGCGTGCCCTACATCGTCGTCTACCTCAACAAGGTGGACATGGTGGACGACCCCGAGCTGCTCGACCTCGTCGAGCTCGAGGTCCGCGAGCTCCTCACCAAGTACAACTTCCCCGGGGACAAGACCCCCATCGTCCGCGGCTCGGCGCTCAAGGCGCTCGAGGGCGACAAGGGCGACCTGGGCGAGCCCTCCATCGGCCGCCTCATGGAGGCCATCGACAGCTACATCCCGACCCCGGCCCGCGCCAAGGACAAGCCGTTCCTGATGCCGGTGGAGGACGTCTTCTCCATCTCAGGCCGAGGGACCGTGGCCACCGGCCGCGTCGAGCGCGGCGTGGTCAAGGTCGGCGAGGAGATCGAGGTGGTGGGTCTCAAGCCCACCGTGAAGACCGTGGTCACCGGCGTCGAGATGTTCCGCAAGCTGCTCGACCAGGGCGAGGCCGGCGACAACATCGGCGCGCTGCTTCGCGGCCTGAAGCGCGAGGAGATCGAGCGCGGCCAGGTGCTCGCCAAGCCCGGCTCGATCACGCCGCACACCAAGTTCAAGGCGGAGGTCTACGTGCTGACGAAGGAGGAGGGTGGGCGTCACACCCCGTTCTTCAACGGCTACCGGCCGCAGTTCTACTTCCGCACCACCGACGTGACCGGTTCCATCCAGCTGCCCGCTGGCGTGGAGATGGTGATGCCGGGTGACAACATCGGGATGGACGTGGAGCTGATCACGCCCATCGCGATGGAGAAGGAGCTGCGGTTCGCCATCCGCGAGGGTGGCCGCACCGTGGGCTCGGGCGTCGTCGCGGAAGTGATCCTGTAACGAAGGAAGAGGCAGCCCCGGCGAACGGCGGTGCAGTTCGGCCGCGCCGCGCCGGGGCCAGAAGCCGAGGACGTGAAGATGGCAATGCAGAAGATCCGCATCCGGGTCAAGGCCTACGACTACAAGCTGCTCGACCAGTCGGCCGGCGAGATCGTGGAGACCGCGAAGCGGACCGGCGCCAAGGTGGCCGGCCCGATTCCGCTCCCCACCCGGATCTACAAGTTCACCGTCCTCCGCAGCCCGCACGTCGACAAGAAGTCGCGCGAGCAGTTCGAGATCCGCACGCACAAGCGGCTTCTCGAGATCCAGGAGCCCACGTCCCAGACTCTGGACGCGCTCATGAAGCTGGATCTATCGGCGGGTGTGGACGTGGAGATCAAGTAGGCGAGGACGCCATGGCAAAGTTCGACGTCTATAGCCTGGACCGGAAGAAGGTCGGCGAGATGGACCTCAAGGACGAGGTCTTCGCCGGCCCGGTGAACGAGCACCTCTTCTGGGAGGTCGTCAAGGCCAAGCTCGCCTCCGACCGTTCGGGTACTCATGCGGTGAAGAACCGCTCCCTCGTTTCCGGCGGCGGCAAGAAGCCCTGGAAGCAGAAGGGCACCGGCCGTGCCCGCCAGGGCTCGACCCGCGCCAGCCAGTTCGTGGGCGGCGGGAAGGCCATGGGCCCCAAGCCGCGCGACTACTCGTACGACGTGCCGCGCAGGGTCCGGAAGGCGGCGCTTCGCTCGGCCCTCTCCCTGCGCAACTCCGAGCAGAAGATCCTCATCGTGGATCGCTGGGTCCCGGACGCGCCGAAGTCGGCCGCCGCCGCCCAGGTGCTGGGGAAGCTCGGCGTGAGGAAGGCGCTGGTGGTCGACGGCGCCGAGAACGCCGCCCTCCAGAGGTCGATCCGCAACCTGGCGGGCTTCGACTTCCTGGCGACCCAGGGGCTCAACGTGTACGACATCCTCGGCCACGAGTACCTGGTGCTCACCGCGGACTCGGCGAAGAGGGTCGAGGAGGCGCTTTCATGAACCTCACCGTCCAGGACGTGATCGTCCGTCCCATCATCAGCGAGAAGGCGGAGCGCG
>DAIEMM010000364.1 GCA_027349605.1 Anaeromyxobacteraceae bacterium | reverse complement strand
CTCGAGCTCCCCCACGATCCGGTAGGTCACCTCGTCCCCGGAGTCGCTGTCCTCCATGGTGACCGTGGCGCCGAAGACCACCCGGTCGCCGGCGTGCTTGGTGACGTCGATGACCTCGGACGAGGCGATCCAGTGCTCCACCTGGAGGATGCGCCCCTCCACGTGGGACTGCTTCTCCTTGGCCGCGTGGTACTCGGCGTTCTCGGAGAGGTCGCCGTGGGAACGCGCCTCTGCGATCTCCCGGACGATGCGCTGGCGCTCCACGCCCTTCAGGCGCTTCAGTTCCTGCTTGAGCCGGACCAGGCCTGCGGGAGTCATGGGCATGCGATCGCTGGGCATCCTCGTGTCACCTTCCGTGCGCGTGATATTCCTGCAGGGAGCGGACCCCGTAGCCGGCCTCGCGGGCCCGCTCCATGGCGCCCAGCGCCGCGCGGGCCCCGGTGAGCGTGGTGAAGTACGGCACCCGGTGCATCAGGGTCTCGCGCCGGATCGAGTAGCTGTCGGAGATGGTCCGCTTGCTGGCCGTGGTGTTGATGAGGAAGTGGACCTCGCCGTCGATGATGCGGTCCACCACGTTGGGGCGGCCCTCCCCGACCTTCCGGACCGGCGTGGCCGGGATGCCTTCCCGGGCCAGGAAGGAGGCCGTTCCCGCGGTGGCGAGCACCTCGAAGCCCAGCGCCACCAGCCGGCGGGCCAGCTCCGCCGCCGGCGGCTTGTCGGCGTCCTTCACCGAGACGAAGGCGCGCAGCACCTCGCCGCGCCTGGGCAGCGGGAGCGCGTTCCCGGCCGCCGTCTGGGACTTCCAGAAGGCGCCGTAGAAGTCGGCCGCGATCCCCATCACCTCGCCGGTGGACTTCATCTCCGGGCCCAGCACCGGGTCGACGCCGCGGAAGCGCGCGAAGGGCATGACCGCCTCCTTCACGGAGACGTGGCGCGGGCGGGGCGTGGCCCGGAGCCCCTGCTCGTCGAGGGAGATCCCGGCCATGGCCAGCGCCGCCTTCTTGGCGAAGGGAACGCCGGTGGCCTTGCCCACGAAGGGAACCGTGCGGCTGGCGCGGGGGTTCACCTCGAGGACGTAGATGTCGTCTCCCTGGATGGCGAACTGGACGTTCATGAGACCGACCACCCCGAGCTCGCGGGCGAGCGCGATGGACTGCTTCTCGATCTCGGCCACGACCGCGTCGGAGAGGCTGTAGGGCGGCAGCGCGCAGGCGGAGTCACCGGAGTGGATGCCGGCCTCCTCGATGTGCTCCATGACCCCGCCGACGATGACGCTCTTCCCGTCGGAGACCACGTCGACGTCCACCTCGGCCGCGTCGCGCAGGAACCGGTCGACCAGCACCGGGCGTTCGTCGGAGGCCTGCACCGCCTCGGTGAGGTAGTTCCGGAGGTCCGCGTCGTCGTAGACCACCTCCATGGCGCGGCCGCCCAGGACGTAGGACGGGCGCACCATGACCGGGTAGCCGATGCGGTGGGCCACCGCGAAGGCCTCCTCGGCGCTCCTCGCCATGCCGTTCGCGGGCTGGCGCAGGCCGAGCTTGTCGATGAGCGCGGAGAAGCGCTCCCGGTCCTCGGCGCGATCGATGGCGTCGGGGGTGGTGCCCAGGATGGGGGCGCCGGCCTGCTCGAGGGGCACCGCCAGCTTGAGCGGGGTCTGGCCGCCGTACTGGACGATGAGCCCCTCCGGCTTCTCCACCCGGACGATCTCGAGGACGTCCTCCAGCGTGAGCGGCTCGAAGTAGAGCCGGTCGCTGGTGTCGTAGTCGGTGGAGACCGTCTCCGGGTTGCAGTTGACCATGATGGTCTCGAACCCGGCCTCCCGCAGGGCGAAGCTGGCGTGCACGCAGCAGTAGTCGAACTCGATCCCCTGCCCGATGCGGTTGGGGCCGCCGCCCAGGATCATGATCTTGCGGCGGCTGGTGGGCTTGGCCTCGCACTCCTCCTCGTAGGTGGAGTAGAGGTAGGGCGTGTAGGCCTCGAACTCGGCGGCGCAGGTGTCGACCCGCTTGAACACCGGGTGAACGCCGGCGGCCCAGCGCGCCTCCCGGGCCTGCGTCTCGGTGGTCCGGGCCACCGAGGCGATGCGCTTGTCGGAGAATCCCAGCCGCTTGGCGCGCCGCCA
Organism: Anaeromyxobacteraceae bacterium; assembly: GCA_027349605.1. GTDB lineage: Bacteria > Myxococcota > Myxococcia > Myxococcales > Anaeromyxobacteraceae > CAIOAK01. Next base: position 5,284 of record DAIEMM010000364.1, on the reverse strand, counting down.
GGCGCCGGCGTCGGCCGGGAGCGCGTCGGCGAGCCCGGCCTCGTGGTCGACGATGCCCTTCATCTCCCGGAGGAACCAGGGGTCGATGGCGGTGAGCCGGTGGAGCTCCTCCACCGCCACGCCGGCCCGCAGCGCCTCTCCCACCCAGAAGACGCGGTGTGCGCGGGGCACGCGCGCCTGCTCCAGGACGAGCATGCGCTCGGCCTCGGTGTAGGCGTCCCCGGGGCGCTTCCCGAGCGGCGAGGCGAGCCCGGCCCGGTCGATCTCCAGGCCGCGGAGGGCCTTCTGCAGGCTCTCCTGGAAGGTGCGCCCCATCGCCATGACCTCGCCCACCGACTTCATGTGGGTCGTGAGCACGTCGTCGGCGCCCTTGAACTTCTCGAAGGCGAAGCGCGGGACCTTGGTCACCACGTAGTCGATGGTGGGCTCGAACGACGCCGGGGTCTCCCGGGTGATGTCGTTCCGGAGCTCGTCGAGCGTGTAGCCGACGGCGAGCTTGGCGGCGATCTTGGCGATGGGGAACCCGGTCGCCTTGGAGGCCAGCGCCGAGCTGCGGGACACGCGCGGGTTCATCTCGATGACCACCACCCGGCCGTTCTCCGGATCCACCCCGAACTGGATGTTGGAGCCGCCCGTGTCGACGCCGATCTCGCGGATGATCCGGACGGAGAGGTCGCGGAGCCGCTGGTACTCCTTGTCGGAGAGGGTCTGGGCGGGCGCCACGGTGATGGAGTCGCCGGTGTGGACGCCCATGGGATCGAAGTTCTCGATGCTGCAGACGATCACCACGTTGTCGTTCCGGTCCCGCATCACCTCGAGCTCGTACTCCTTCCAGCCGAGGATCGACTCCTCCACGAGGATGGTGTGGGAGGGCGAGAGGTCGAGGGCGCGGCGGGCCAGCGCGTCGAACTCGTCCTTGTTGTAGGCGACGCCTCCACCCTCCCCGCCCATGGTGAAGCTGGGGCGGATGATGACCGGGAAGCCGATGTGCTCGGCGACGGTGCGGGCCTCCTCGAACGAGGTGGCGTAGCCGCTGCGGGGCATCTCCACCCCGATGCGGTTCATGGCGTCCTTGAAGAGCTGCCGGTCCTCGGCCTTCTCGATGGCCTCGAGGGACGCGCCGATGAGCTCGACGCCGTGCCGGGCCAGGGCCCCGTTCTTGGCCAGCGCCACCGCCAGGTTGAGCGCGGTCTGTCCTCCCAGGGTGGGGAGGAGCACGTCGGGCTTCTCCCGGGCCAGGATCTGCTCGGCCACCTCGGGCGTGATGGGCTCGATGTAGGTCCGGTCGGCGAAGTCCGGGTCGGTCATCACCGTGGCCGGATTGGAATTGAGGAGCACGACCTCGTACCCCTCCTCCTTCAGCGCCTTGCAGGCCTGGGTTCCCGAATAGTCGAACTCGCAGGCCTGCCCGATGACGATCGGCCCGGAGCCGACGATCATGATCTTCTTGATGTCCTTGCGCGGCGGCATCGGGGGCGGACCCTAACATGGGACCCCCCCCGCGGGTACGCGCGGAGGGGGCGGGATTCGGGCAGGGCGAAGGGGCTACTCCAGGCTCTTCACCATCTCGGCGATCCGGTCGACGCCCTTGTCGATCTGGTCCAGGGCGATGGCGAAGGAAAGGCGCAGGTACCCGGGGGCCCCGAAGGCCGAGCCGGGGACGACCGCCACCTTGTGGTGGTCGAGCAGGTGGGCCACGAACTTCTCGTCGGTGCCGATGGGCTCCTCCTGGCCGGGGATCCTCTTCTCGAGGAGCTTGCCGACGTAGGGGAAGGCGTAGAAGGCGCCGCCCGGGTCGAAGCAGGTCACGCCCGGGATGGCGTTCAGGCGCTTCACGATGTGCTGGCGACGCTCGTCGAAGATCTTCCGCATGGTCTCGATCTCGGCCTCGAGGGGGAGCGTGAGCGCCCCCAGGGCGGCCTTCTGCGAGATGGACGCGGGGTTGGACGTGGAGTTGTCCTGCAGCTTCTGCATGGCGCTGATGAGCGCCTGGGGGCCGGCCGTCCAGCCGATGCGCCACCCGGTCATGGCGTAGGTCTTGGAGGCGCCGTTCACGAGCGCGACCTGCGGGTGGAGCGAGGGATCGACCGTGAGGACGTTCTCGAAACGTCCCTTGTAGACGAGGCGGTCGTAGATGTCGTCGGTGACGACCAGGATGTCCTTGCCCTTCACCTCGTCGATGATGTTGCGCAGGGTGGCCCGGCCGAAGACCGCGCCGGTGGGGTTGGACGGGCTGTTCACGATGACCGCGCGGGTCTTCGGCCCGATGGCCTTCTTGATGTCGGCGTGGCTCGGCTCGAAGCCGTCCTCGTGACGGGTCTGGACGATGACCGGGACGCCGTCGGCGAGGCGGACCATGTCGGCGTAGCTGACCCAGTACGGGGCGAAGATGACCACCTCGTCGCCGGGGTTCAGGAGCGCCTGGAACAGGTTGTACAGGGCGTGCTTGCCGCCGCAGGAGACCAGAACCTCCGTGGGCTTGTAGGCGATGCCGTGCTCCTGGGCGATGCGCTTGGCGATGGCCTCGCGCAGCTCCGGGATGCCGTTCGTGGGGGTGTACTTGGTGAACCCCTGGTCGATGGCGGCGATGGCCGCCTGCTTGATGGCCTTCGGCGTGTCGAAGTCGGGCTCGCCCGCCCCGAAGCCGACCACGTCGATGCCCTTGGCCTTGAGCTCCTTCGCCTTGGCGGTGATGGCGAGCGTGGGAGACGGTTTCACCGCATCGAGCCGCTTGGCGAGTCTCATCCTCGGGATCTCCTGGAGCGAAGGGAAAGCGCGAATGGGGGCCCGGAGGATACCAACTCAGGGCCCGGTTGGGAACGGCCGCTGCGGAGGGGTCCGCTCACCGGCTACTAGGGGGGAACTTCTTGCGCAACCCCTCGGCCACGATGCCGGGGACGAGGCCGGAGACGTCCCCGCCGTAGCTCGCCACCTCCCGGACCAGGCTGCCGGTGACGTAGAAGTAGTCCTGGCCGGTCATGACGAAGACCGACTCGAAATCGGGGTCGAGCTTGGAGTTCATGTTGGCGAGCTGGAACTCGTACTCGAAGTCGGACACGGCCCGCAGCCCGCGGAGCACGGTGTGGATCTTGCGCTTCTTCGCGTAGTCGACGAGCAGGGTCTCGAAATGATCGACCTCGACGCGCGGGTCGGTCCCCACCGCGGAGCGGATGAACTGCTTGCGCTCCTCCAGGGAGAAGAGGGCCTTCTTGGCGGCGTTGTTGGCCACCGCCACGACCAGGCCGTCGAAGATCTTGAGGCCTCGCTGGATGAGCGACAGGTGGCCGTTGGTGAGGGGATCGAAGGAGCCGGGGTAGATGGCGAGCCGAGGCATCGGCGCGGAGTATCCCCTACTCCCTCCGATAGATCGAGATTCCCGTGTCGCCGTAGGCGCGCCGGTCCTGGAGGGAGAGCGCCCCGACCCGCTCGGGTGGCGGGGCCCGGCGGTCGTGCTCGGCCACCACCGCCGCCCCGGGCCGGAGCACCCGGTCGAGGGCCTCGAGCGCGGCGCCGGGCCCCTCGGCGTACGGGGGGTCGACGAAGGCGAGGTCGAAGCTCGCGGCGGGGAGCGCACGGAGGGCGTCGACGACCCGGCGCCGGACCACGGTCACCTTCCCGGCGAAGCCGCAGGCCGCCGCGTTGCGGGCGATGACCTCGGCGGCCTGCTCCGACGCGTCGACGCAGGTGGCGTCGGCGCAGCCCCGGGAGAGCGCCTCGAGGGCGAGCGCCCCCGTGCCGGAGTACAGGTCGAGGACCCTGCCCCCGTCGAAGAACTGGCCGAGCACGTTGAAGACGGCCCCGCGGACCTTGTCGCTGGTGGGCCGGGTCCCGTCCCCGTCGGGTGCGGCGAGGCGCCGGCCGCGGGCGACGCCCGCCACGATCCGCACGCTCAGCCCCCCGCCGCGTGGGGCGCGCAGCGGTCCTCCTGGGCGTGCCCGTGGGCCTGGACGTCGTCGTACAGGTGGGCGTAGCGGGCCGACTCGATCTGGATGGTGGTGTGGTCGATCCCGAACCGCTCCCGCAGCCGGCCCTTCACGTCGTCGAGGATGGCGTCGTTCCGGCCCAGGTCGCCGTCTCCCACGACGACGTGGGCGGAGAGGGCGTGGTGCCCGCTGGAGATGGTCCAGACGTGCAGGTCGTGGACGGCGAGGACTCCCTGGACCTCGCCCATCGCGCCGCAGACCTCCTCGATGGCCAGGTGACCGGGCACCGCCTCCATGAGGATGTCGGCGACCTCGAGGGAGAGGCGCAGGGCTCCCCAGAGGATGAGGAGCGAGATGCCGAGGGAGAGGACCGGGTCGATCCAGGTCCATCCGGGCTGGAACCACATGGCGGCCGCGCCGGCCAGCACCACCACCGAGGAGACCGCGTCTCCCAGCACGTGCAGGAAGGCCGAGCGGGCGTTCAGGCTGTGGTCGGCGTGCAGCCAGCGGAGCACGACGAGGTTGGCGACGAGCCCCACCACGGCCACTCCCGCCATGACCCCGAGCTCGATGGGGGTTCCGGGATGGCGAAGGCGGTCCACCGCCTCCCAGGCGATCCACGCGGTGAGGACCACCAGCGCGGCGACGTTGGCCTGGGCGGCGAGCACCTCGGCCCGGTGGAATCCGAAGGTGCGCTTCTCGTCTGCGGGCCGCGAGGCGAAGCGCACCGCCAGGACCGCCAGCGCCAGGGCCGCCACGTCGGTCAGCATGTGGCCGGCGTCGGAGACCAGCGCCAGCGACCCGGAGACGAGTCCGCCCACCGCCTCGGCGACCATGATCCCCGCGGTGACGGCCAGCGAGAGCCCGAGGCGCCGCGCGCTCCGTGCGGTCGCCGCGCCGTGGGCCCCGACCGCGTGCTCGTGGTCGAGGTCGTGGGGATGATCGTGGTCGTGCGCCATGGTGCTTGGCGCAGTCTAATCCAGTCGTCTAGCATCGGCACCGCCTCCGAGCCCGCGTTGACCCGACCTTCCCGACTCCTCGCCCTCCTCCTCGCGCTCGCTCCCGGGCTGGCCGCGGCCCAGTACGACCCGTCGCTGCGCTGGAGCACCCTCGAGACGCCGCATTTCCGCGTCCACCACTACGTCGGCGAGGAGGCGCTGGCGCAGCGGACCGCCGGGGCCCTGGAGCGCGCCCGGCAGCTGCTCGCCCCGGCCTTCCCCTCGCTCCCGTCCGGCAAGACCGAGGTGGTCCTCGCCGACCACTCCGACGAGGCGAACGGCCTCGCCACCGTCTTCCCGTATGACGCCATCCGCCTGGTGGCCACGCCGCCCGATTCGCTCTCGGACCTGAACGACACCTCC
>DAIEMM010000354.1 GCA_027349605.1 Anaeromyxobacteraceae bacterium | reverse complement strand
CCAGCGCGCCCAGCTCTCGCCGTGCCCGTCGTCGGTGGGCCGGATGGGGCGGCTGCGATACGGCACCGGCTTCGCCGGGTCGGAGACCCACTCCGCGAAGGGCGCGTCCCCGGCGCGGGGCGGCGCGAATCCGGCCTTCTGGCCGGCCGCGAGGTACAGCGGGGTGGGGCGCACCTTGCACCCGGAGTCGCAGCCGGACGGCCAGGCGGCGAGGCGGCGCCAGGCGTTGGTGCCGGTCTCGAAGGCGGTGACCGGGGCGACGCCGGACGGGGGCGCGCCCTCCTTCAGGTACTGGTCGAGGAACGGGCGGAGCACGTCGCGGCGGAACTGCAGCGCCGTGTCGGCGTCGAACTTGATCGCGCCGAGCGCGCTGCCGTCGCCGATCTGCTGGCCGTGCGACCACGGGCCCATCACCAGGAAGACCCGGTCGTTCCCGGCGTCCTTCCTCTCGAGGGCCTGGTAGACGGCGATGGGTCCGTGGATCTCCTCCTGATCCCAGAGCCCATGCACGATCATCACCGGCACCGTGAGCGGCCGCGAAGCCAGAACCCGGTCCATGGCCTGCTCCTGCCAGAAGGCGTCGTAGGCCGGGTGGGCCAGGATCTTCCTCCAGAAGCCGAGCTGCTCCATGCCTCGCCGGCGCCCCAGCTCACCGGCCGAGCCGGCGAGGAGGTAGGCGTCGTAGTCGTCGCGGTGGGTGGACCACCACTTCACCTCCGACTTCCGGGTGGCTTCCTGATCGTGGACGTAGGGCAGGTTGATCTGCCGGAAGGCGCCGTTGTGGAACCAGTCGTCGCCCTTCCAGCCGTCCACCATGGGGTTCATCGGCACCGCCACCTTGAGCGCAGGGTGGGGGTCGACGAGCGCCATGAGCGGGAGGAACCCGTCGTAGGAGATGCCGAGGATGCCCACCCGGCCGTTCGACTCCGGGACGTTCCGGACCAGCCACTCGATGGTGTCGAAGGTGTCGGTGGCGTGATCGACGGCGGTGGGGTTGAGCGGGCCCCGCAGCGGCCGGTTCATCACGTAGTCCCCCTCCGAGCGGTGCTTGCCCCGGATGTCCTGGACCACGCGGATGTACCCTCCCTCCACGATCACGTCGGTGGCGTTGTCGTAGCCCTGCAGCACCGGACCGAGGTGGGAGCTCGAGGCGTGCGAGGTGAGCTTGTCGGCCTCGTAGGGAGTCCGGGTGAGGAGCATGGGCGCGCCCTTCGCCCCCTTGGGGACCAGGATCACGGTGTGCAGCTTCACGCCGTCCCGCATCGGGATCATGACCTCCCGCCGCTCGTGGTCGAAGCCGTCGCTGGACGGCTGGAACGAGGCGGGGATCTCGGAGGGGAGCGTGGCCGTCGCGGCTGGAGCCGCGCCGAGCAGGAGGGAACCGAGGAGCGCGATGGAGCAGGAGACGTCGATCATGTTCCGGGAACTCCACGTCGGAGGGGCATGGATGCTGCCACGACGCGGGTGGACGTCACAAGGCGGACGCGGGCGGCCGTGGGCGGCCGTGGGGATGCCGTCGAATTGCGAGGACCGTCACCTCCCGGCGACATAAGGTATCCCGGGAGGGGCCTGCCATGAGATTTGCCTTCCGATTCCTGGTGCCGCTGCTGCTACTCCTGGCGCTCATCGCCTGGGGTGCGTCCGCGGTGGCCACCCGGAGCGCGAGGACCTGGGCGGAGCGGGATCTCAAGGCCCGGGCACGCCTCGTGCTCTCCGGCACGCGCGAGACCCTGGTGCGCAACCTCGCCGCCGGGGACCGGGCCGGGACCCGGGTGCTGCTCAACGCCCTGGTCCGGGACGAGCGGCTCATCGCCGCGACCGTGTGCGATCGCAACCTTCGGACGATCGCCAAAGCCGGCAATCTGCCCGTCCAGGCCCGCTGCGAGGGCAGGACCGAGCCCGAGAGCGATCTGGCGGACGGCCTCGACGAGAACGTGCGCATGGCGGGCGGCGACGTCCACATCAGCTGGGTGCCGGTGGAGGATCAGGGCGCGGTGATCGGCTACCTGGTGCTCGTCCACGACCTCTCCTTCGTCGATCGCCGGGCGTCGACCACGCGGCAGGCGCTCTTCATCGCCTTCGGCCTGGTGGGGTTCTCCGCCGCGATCGCCACCATCCTCACGGCCCGCTTCTCCCGCCGCTCCTGGACCGCCGAGCTCAGGCGGATGCTCCCCGGGCTCCTCCGGGGAGGTGGGCCCATGCGGAGCGGATCCCCGGCGGACTTCGGCCCGGTGCTCGCCGAC
>DAIEMM010000339.1 GCA_027349605.1 Anaeromyxobacteraceae bacterium | reverse complement strand
CGACTACATGTCGGCCGCGTCCTTCCTGGGCATCTCCGGCATGGTGGCCCTGCAGGGCTACGACGGCATGATCTACGCGACGGGCTGGCTGGTGGGGTGGCCGGCCCTCATGTTCCTCATCGCCGAGCCGCTCCGCAACCTCGGCAAGTTCACCTTCGCCGACGTGGTGGCGTTCCGGCTCCGGCAGCGCCCGGTGCGCATCGCCGCGGCGGTGGGCGGGATCCTGACCGTGCTCTTCTACACCATCGCCCAGATGGTCGGCTCCGGGCAGCTCATCAACCTCATGTTCGGCATCCCCTACGAGTGGGCCGAGATCATCGTGGGCACCGTGATGCTCGCCTACGTGCTCTTCGGCGGCATGCTGGCGACCACCTGGGTGCAGATCATCAAGGCGGTCCTCCTCCTCATCGGCGTCACGGTCCTCACCGGGCTGGTGATGAACAAGTTCGCCTGGAACCCCGGAAACCTCTACAGCGCGGTCACGGCCAAGTACGGCCAGGGGGCGCTTCAGCCGGGCGGCTTCGTCTCGAGCCCGGTCGAGGCGGTCTCGCTGGGGCTGGCCCTCATGTTCGGACTGCTCGGGCTGCCCCACATCCTCATGCGCTTCTACACCGTGCCCGACGCGAAGGCGGCCCGGAAGTCGGTGCTCTACGCCACCGGCCTCATCGGCTACTTCTACGTCATCATCCCCATCGTGGGCTTCGGCGCCGCGGTGCTGGTGGGGCGCGACGTCGTCACCAGGATCGCCCCCGGCGGCAACATGGCGGCCCCGCTCCTCGGCGAGCTCCTGGGCGGGCAGGCCTTCCTGGGCTTCATCTCGGCGGTGGCCTTCGCCACCATCCTCGCGGTCGTGGCCGGGCTCACGCTGGCCGGCGCCTCGGCCTTCTCCCACGACATCTACGTGAGCGTCATCAAGCGCGGCCGGGCCAGCGAGGAGGACCAGCTCAAGGTCGCCCGCACCGCCACCATCGTCTTCGGCATCTTCGCCATCGGGCTGGGGATCGCCTTCAAGGGGCAGAACGTGGCCTTCATGGTGGGCCTGGCCTTCGCCATCGCCGCCAGCGCCAACTTCCCGGCCCTGCTCATGTCGATCGTCTGGAAGCGCTTCACCACCCAGGGAGCGGTCTGGTCCATCCTCGTGGGCGCCCTGAGCTCGATCACCATGATCGTCCTCTCCCCCACGGTCTGGGTGGGCATCTTCAAGTTCCAGACGGCCCTGTTCCCCCTGAAGAACCCCGCCATCTTCTCCATGTCGGCGGCCTTCGCGGTGGGGATCGTCGTCTCGCTGCTCACTCCCGAGCAGGAGGCGCAGGACAAGTTCGAGGAGGAGAAGGTCCGCACCTACCTCGGGGTCGGGTCAGAGTAGGCGGCGAGGCGGATCGCCTTCGGGCCAGCGGGCCGGATGCCGCCGGGGCGGGGAGACGCGCCGCTCCGAGCAGCAGTCCTCGGGCGAAGGGGTTGGCGGCTGGATGGCGTCGAGGAACCCGGACCCTGACGGGTCCGGGGCTCGACGCGACCTGCGGGCAGCTCGTCGCGACGCGCCCCCGCCCGGCTGCCCGATGCGGGCCCGAAGGCGCCTCGCCCGCGCACTCTTCGTATAGCTATGCGGGTGGAGGGCGTCGTCGCGGGGCCCTCCAGTTCGCCAGGCG
>DAIEMM010000298.1 GCA_027349605.1 Anaeromyxobacteraceae bacterium | reverse complement strand
CACTGGTCCGGGAGGCGAACGACCGGGAGTCGTTCGAGCTGGCGCTGGTCGAGAACCTCCAGCGCGCCGACCTGAACGCGATGGAGGAGGCGGAGGCGTTCGACGCGCTCACCCGCGAGCACGCGTTGACGCAGGAGCAGGTGGCCGAGCGGGTCGGCAAGGAGCGTTCGACGGTCGCGAACGCGATGCGCCTCCTCAAGCTGCCGGCCGACGTCCGGGACCAGGTCCGGGCGGGGGCCCTCGAGATGGGGCACGCCCGGGCGCTCCTCGCGCTCGAGAAGGCCGAGGCCATCCGCCAGGCGGCCCATCAGGTGATCCGCGAGGAACTTTCGGTCCGGGCCACCGAGGCGCTGGTGCGCAGGATGCTCCACCCCGGCAAGACACACCCTAAGGGGGCAACCCTTTCGGAGTCCGCAAACGTCCGGGCCCTCGTCACGCGGCTCGAGCGGCGGCTCGGCACCCGCTGCCGGGTCACCCAGAAGAACGCCCAATCCGGGCGGCTGGAGATCGACTACGGGTCGCTCGCCGAGCTGGACGGGATCCTGGAGAAGATCGGGGCCTAACCCTAAAGACCTAGGCTCAAGGCGTCATCTGTCCGATCTTCGCGGTACAGGGACCGTTGAACCCCGCACCGCGCCGGTGTAACCCTTCCCTGCCATGGCCATGCTCAAGCGCGAAGAGACCCCGGTCGCCGTCGTCGGAAGCGACCTCAATGCCCTCCTGGGGCGCGGCTCGGAGTTCGACGGAAAGCTCTCCTTCGAGGGCACCGTCCGGATCGACGGCCGGTTCACCGGCAGCATCGTCACGAACGACACGCTGGTGGTCGGAGAGGGCGCGCAGGTCAGCGCCGAGATCACCTGCGGCACGCTCATCGTGCACGGGTCGGTGACCGGCAACGTGAAGGCGTCGGCGTCGGTGGAGCTTCACCCGCCGGCCCGCATGACCGGAAACATCGAGACCGGCGCCCTGATGGTGGCGAAGGGCGTGGCCTTCAACGGCCAGTGCAAGATGGAGCCTCCCGCACGGGCGGCGACGGGGCCCGTCCCCGTGAAGTGACGGGCCCCGCCGGTTGCCGCGGAGGGGTTCCGGCTACTGCACCTTCACCTGGATGGCCCGGGGCTTGGCCTCGGCCCGCTTGGGCAGGTGCACGGCCAGGACGCCGTTCTTCGACTCGGCGTGAACCTTCTCGGGATCCACCGAGGTGGGCAGCGCGAAGGTGCGGGTGAAGTAGCCGTAGGCCATCTCGACCCGGTGGTAGTTCTCCTTCTGCTCCTCCTTCTCCACCTTTCGCTCGCCCTTGAGGGTGAGCACGCCGTTCTCGACCCGGATCTCGACGTCCTTCGGGTCGACGCCGGCGAGAGCCGCCCGGATGACGACCTCGTCGTTGTCCTCGAAGACGTCGCAGGCCGGGGTCCAGCCGATCGACTCGGCGGGTTGCGTGGAGCGCTCGTCGAGCATGCGCCCCATCTCCTCCTGGATGCGGGCCAGGTCCCGGAACGGGTCGAATCGCGTGATAAGTGCCATGGTTAGCCTCCTGGAAGGGGTGTCCTTCAACGATCGGAAACTAAGCACCCCCCCTGCCCTGTCAAATGGTCCCCGCAGGGGGTCGCCCGGACAGGGGGCGCGGGGAACCCATTCCCTTGACCGGCGACCTTCCGGAATGCTAGTTAGCGGCCCCCTTATGATCGTCGGTTCCATCGCCCGCCGCTACGCCAAGGCTTTGTTCTCCTTGGCGGACGAGCAGGGTCAAGTCTAGCAGTGGTCGGCCGCCCTCGACGCGCTCGGGAGCGCGCTCGCGTCCGCGCCCGCCCTCCGCGAGACCCTCGAGAGCCCCCTCTTCGAGAAGGAGCAGCGCCGCGGCGTCGTCGCGGCCCTCGGGAAGAGCATCGGGCTCGCCGAGACGCCGTCGAACTTCCTGCTCCTCCTCGCCGATCGAGCCCGGCTCGCCTACCTGCCGGCCATCATCCAGAACTTCCGCGACCTCGCCGACGCCCGCCTCGGGCGCGTGCGCGCCAAGGTCACGAGCGCCGTGCCGCTGTCGCCCGACGAGGCGAAGCGCATCGCCGAGAGGCTCGCCCAGGGTCGGCAGACCCAGGTCATCGTGGAGACGGCCGTGGACGCCGCCCTCCTGGGAGGCGTGGTCGCCCAGGTGGGAAGCCTCGTCTACGACGGCTCCGTCCGGTCGCAGCTCGAGGAGCTGCGCCGCGCAATGAAGCAATAGCCACAGGCTGGAGACGAAGAACATGGACATCCGCGCCGACGAGATCAGTCGCATCCTCCGCGATCAGATCAAGGACTACGGGAAGAAGGTCGACGTCTCCGAGACCGGCACCGTCCTGTCGCAGGCCGACGGCGTGGCCCGCGTCTACGGGCTCTCCGGCGTCGCCGCCGGCGAGCTGGTCGAGTTCCAGACCGGCGCCCGCGGCCTGGTGCTGAACCTCGAGGACGACAACGTCGGCGTGGCCGTGATGGGGCACGCCGAGGAGATCCGCGAGGGCGACTCGGTGAAGCGCACCGGCCGCATCGCCGAGGTGCCGGTGGGCGAGGCGCTGCTCGGCCGCGTGGTCGACGGGCTCGGCAACCCCATCGACGGCCGCGGCCCCATCGACTCGAAGCACACCCGCAAGGTGGAGATCAAGGCGCCCGGCATCGTGAAGCGCAAGAGCGTCCACGAGCCCATGCAGACCGGCCTGAAGGCCATCGACGCCCTCGTTCCCGTGGGCCGGGGCCAGCGCGAGCTCATCCTGGGCGACCGCGGCACCGGCAAGACCGCCGTCGCCATCGACACCATCATCAACAACAAGGGCAACAACCTCTACTGCTTCTACGTGGCCATCGGCCAGAAGCAGTCCACCGTGGCCCGCGTCGTCGACACGCTCCAGAAGTACGGGGCCATGGAGTACACGACGGTCGTCTCGGCCAGCGCGTCCGACCCCGCCCCCATGCAGTACCTGGCGCCCTACACCGGCGTCACCATGGCCGAGTACTTCCGGGACTCGGGCCGCCACGCCCTCATCGTGTACGACGACCTCTCGAAGCAGGCGGTGGCCTACCGGCAGCTGTCGTTGCTCCTGCGCCGCCCGCCCGGCCGCGAGGCGTACCCGGGCGACGTCTTCTACCTCCACAGCCGCCTGCTCGAGCGCGCCGCCAAGCTCTCCGACAAGGAAGGCGGAGGGTCGCTCACCGCGCTGCCCATCATCGAGACCCAGGCCGGCGACGTCTCGGCGTACATCCCGACCAACGTCATCTCCATCACCGACGGCCAGATCTTCCTCGAGTCCGACCTCTTCTACCAGGGCGTGCGACCGGCCATCAACGTGGGCATCTCGGTGTCCCGCGTCGGCGGCTCGGCGCAGATCAAGGCCATGAAGCAGGTGGCCGGCACCCTCAAGCTCGACCTCGCGCAGTACCGCGAGCTGGCCGCCTTCGCCAAGTTCGGCTCCGACCTCGACAAGTCCACGCAGGAGACGCTGGCCCGCGGCGAGCGCCTGGTCGAGGTGCTGAAGCAGGGGCAGTACCAGCCGCTGTCGGTCGACAAGCAGGTCTTCCAGATCTACGCCGCCACCCAGAAGGACGGCTCCGGCCAGAACTGGATCCGATCGGTGCCGGTGGAGGAGGTCGGCCGCTACATGAAGGAGATGCTCGAGTTCCTGGCCGCCCGCCACCCGGCGGTGGGCAAGAAGCTCGCGGAGAAGAAGGCCCTGGACGACGGGCTCCGCAAGGATCTCGACGCCGCGCTCGAGGAGTTCAAGGGCGTCTTCCAGTCCGAGCAGAAGGCGTAAGGAAGGCCCCCGAGGCGAACCGTGCCCTCTCTTCGCGACATCCGGCGGCGCATCGGCTCCGTCAAGAGCACCCAGCAGATCACCAAGGCCATGAAGATGGTGGCCGCGGCGAAGCTGCGGCG
>DAIEMM010000253.1 GCA_027349605.1 Anaeromyxobacteraceae bacterium | reverse complement strand
CCGCGAACATGTCGTCGAGGTGGGAGAGCGGGAGGCACCCCTCGGGGAAGACCAGGAAGTGCAGCTTCCGGAAGCTTCCGTTCCCCTCGGTCACGAGGTCGAGCACCGACCGGACCCGAGCCCACTGCTCGTCCGGCCGTGGGACGACGTACCCCTGGTCGCCGCGGACCAGGTGGTCGGGGATCTGGGCCAGGAGGCAATGCGGGTGCTGCCCCAGGGGCAGGCTCAGGTTCAGCGGGGTCTCGATGATTTCCAGCATGTCGGTCAAGGATATAGCCTAATCTGGCCCCTCCTGACGCGCCGCGTTAGGTCGCCGATCGGGGCGCTGGCCGTACGGGTCGGCAGGGGGCCCCCCCGAAAGGGCCGCCTCGTGGCGCGCCTGCACGGACTCCAGGATCTGCGGATGGGTGAAGACGTAGAACCGCCCCTCCAGGACTGCCTCGAAGGTCATGCGGGCGACGTCCGCGGCCCCGATCTTCCCTCCCGCGACCGCCCTCTCCACCGCCGCCTGGGCCCGGGCCTGCGAGCGGGTTGGCGGCGCCGCGTCGGCGAGGTCGGCGGGGCGATTCCGGTCCGAGCGGGCGATGCCGGTGGGCACGAAGGCCGGGCTGAGGAGGGAGACGCCGATGCTCGACCCGGCCACGCGCAGGTCGTGGAAGAGGGTCTCGGTGAGGGCCACCACCGCGTGCTTGGAGGCGTTGTAGACGCCGAGCATGGGCGTGGCGAGCCAGCCCGCGATCGAGGCGGTGTTCACCACGTGCGACCCTGTCCCGCGCGCCTCGGCCTCGAGCATGCGGGGCACGAAGTGGCGCAGACCGTGGACCACGCCCATGACGTTCACCCCGAGCACCCAGCGCCACTCCTTCTCGCTCGTCTCCCAGACGTACCCGCCGCCGCCCACGCCGGCGTTGTTCACGAGAAGTCCTACGTCCCCGGTCTCGCCGAAGGCCCGGTCGGCGAGGCGCTCCACCTGCCCGTCGTCGGCCACGTCGACCACCTGGCCCAGGGCGGCCCCGCCGGCGGCGCGGATCTCGTCCACGATCCGCCCGAGCGGCCCGGGCTCGACGTCGGCGAGGACGAGCCGCATTCCCAGGACGTGGGCACGGCGGGCCATCTCGAGGCCGAGGCCGCTCCCGGCCCCGGTGATCACGGCGGTTCTTCCGGCGAGGTCGCGCATCGTCCCGGGAGGATATCCCGGGGCGGTCCGCCCGTCGGGTGCCAGATCTCGTCAGCGGCCGGCCCGGCCGGCGCCCCGCATCCACTCCCGGAGGTGCGCGTAGACGTCCGGCCGGTCGAGGAGGTCGAGGTGGCCCGCTCCCCAGGCGATGAAGCGCCCCGAGGGCGGCAGGTCGAGGTTCCTCGCCGGATCGCGATGCCGCCCCAGCGCGCTGTCCACGGGGACGAGCCCGTCCCCCCGGAGGGGCCCGCCCGGACCCTTCGACCCCGAGGCGGCGACCGCCAGGCAACGCACGCCCCGCGGAAGGGGAACCGGGTGCCTCCGGTCCGGACCCCGCCGGAACCGGTCGCGCCCCCGCCAGTCCTCGTCGAGGAGGTTGCCGTGGCGCAGGTCGGTGACCCCGGCGCTGCGGATCCTGGGCAGCCGCGCCAGCGGGCCGGTGAAGGGCGCGGCGCCGAGCACCACGTTCACCCAGTTCCCGAGCCGCTCGGCCGGTGCGCCGTGGTGGGGCGTTCCCAGGAAGACCATCTTCCGGAGGCGGCGGGGCCAGCGCTGGCCGGCCTGCACCGCCTGGTGGCAGGCGCTCCGGGAGACGAGGCCCCCCATGCTGTGGGCGACGAGGGCGATCTCCGTGACCCGGACCGGCCAGGCGGCGACGAGCTGCCCGAGCAGCGACGCGAGCTCCCGTCCGTTCTCGGAGACGTGCAGGCCGCTGTCGTAGTGCAGGTAGAGGGCCGTGTAGCCCAGGTCCCGCGCCAGGGCGGCGCCGTGATCGTGACCGCGCCGGCTCCAGAGGAGGTCGTTCATGCACGAACCGTGAACGAGCACCAGGACCTTCCCGCCCGCGCCGGGGATCGCCGCCGCCAGGCTGCGCTTCCGGAGCTCGAGCGGCACGCCGTCCCGGCGCAGCCGCATGGGGATGGCGAGGGGGTTTCCGGTGGAGGCCAGGTGGTCTCCGACGACCCCGTTCAGCACCGCCAGGGCGGCCTGCATCGCCGGGCGGGAACGGGTCTCCCCGAGGAGCGGCACGAAGGGAGCGAGGACCGCGTCCACCCCCCCTCCCACGAGGCGGGTGACCCCCCGGATGCCCCGGTGGACCAGTCCGGCGATGCCCAGCGTGGGCCCCTGAAGGTCCTCGACGATCCCGGCCACCCCCTCGGTGGCCTCGACGACGAGCCGGGTGGCGCCGCGCAGGTCGGCCACCGCGTTGCGGGTCGGACGACTCAAGGAGATCGCTCGCCGCCCGCCCTGCGCAGGAGCGCGACCAGCGCGTCCACCCAGGCCGGGCTGGCATTCAAGGACGGCACGAGCGTCAGGCTCTCGCCCCCGGCGGCGACGAACTGCTCCCGGGCGCGCATCCCGATCTCCTCGAGCGTCTCCAGGCAGTCGGCGACGAAGGCCGGGCAGAGGACGCAGAGCCGCTTCTTCCCCGCCCGGGCGAGCTCGTCGAGCACGACGTCCGTGTACGGCTCGATCCAGGGCGTCCGCCCCAGTCGCGACTGGAAGCAGATGCTCCAGCTTCCCGGCGCGAGGCCGAGCCGGGCGGCGAGCCCCCTCGCCGTGGCATGGCACTGGGCCCGGTAGCAGTCGCGGTTGGCCGGGCCGATGGC
>DAIEMM010000428.1 GCA_027349605.1 Anaeromyxobacteraceae bacterium | reverse complement strand
GGCGCGGGCAGGGCGGCGAAGTTCACCGCCAGGAAAGGACCCCCGCGGCGCGGCGAGAGGTCGTGCACCATCCTCCCGACCGCCTCCTTGCCCACCCCGCTCGGCCCCTGGATCACCACGCTGGCCGCCGCGGGCGGCTTCTCGATGAAGTCGTAGGCCCCCTCCTGGATGGCCTCGACCGCGAGCGGGATCGAGGCCTGCCCGGTGAGGAGGATCACCGGAACCTCCGGGAGCTCGGCCCGCAGCGCCCGGAGCAGCCACATCCCGTCCCGGGACGGCATGTAGAGGTCGGAGACGATGGCGTCGGGTTGCCACCCCTCCGCGGCCGGGAGCCACGCCTCCCCCTACCCGGGCTTGGGGGACGTCACCTGCCGCGCCGTGCCGGTGTCGGTCGGCTCGACGTCGGGGCGCTCGGGCACCCGGAGCTCGGTGAGCTCGATCCCGAGCCGCTCGGCGTGCTGGAAGATCCGCTCGTCGCGGTAGAACTCCCCGAAGACGATGCGCTTCGCCCCGGAGTTGGCGATGAGCTTGAAGCAGGGCCAGCACGGGGAGGCCGTGGTGTAGATGGTGGCCCCGTCGATGGCCACGCCGTTCTTGGCGGCCTGGATGATGGCGTTGGCCTCGGCGTGGACGGTGCGCACGCAGTGGCCCTCCTCCATCATGTGCCCCTCCTCGCTGCAGTGGCCCAGCCCGCGGATCGAGCCGTTGTACCCGGTGGAGAGCAGGGTCCGGTCCCGCACCAGCACCGCGCCGACGTGCTTCCGATCGCAGGTGGCCCGCGTGGCCACCATCCGCGCGATGTTCATGAAGTACTCGTCCCAGCTGGCGCGCCGATCCATCCGTCCCCTCCCCGGGCAGTGCCGCGCCGGGAGGGCGCGGCAGGGGCGACATGGTAGCCCAGGAACCCGGAACGGGGCACCGGCGGAGGTGGAAATTCCCGGCCCGCCCCCGGTGGTGTAGCCTCGGGGTACCGTGGGGGAAGCGGCGCGAGACACCATCATCGGGATCGACCTGGGGACCAGCAACTCCTGCGCCGCCGTGGCCAGCGAGTCCGGCGAGGTCCGGCTCATCCCCTACAAGGGCGGGGATTTCATCATCCCCTCCATCTTCGCCATCGACGACAAGGGAAACGAGCTCATCGGCCACGAGGCCAAGCGCCAGTGGCAGCTCAACCCCCGCAACACGCTCTACGCCACCAAGCGGCTCATCGGCCGTTCCCCCATGGACGACGTGGTGGAGACGGTCCAGCACTCGGTCCAGTACCGGGTGCACGCCGGGGCCCGCAACGACGTGGAGCTCGACTGCCAGGGCCGGTCCTTCCAGGTCTCCGAGGTGGCCTCGCGCATCCTCGCCAAAATCCGCGACGTGGCCTCCGACAACCTGGGATTCCGGGTCACCCGCGCGGTGGTCACCGTTCCCGCCTACTTCACCGACCGGCAACGGCAGGCGGTCAAGGAGGCCGGCAAGCTGGTCGGGCTCGAGGTGGTGCGGATCATCAACGAGCCGACCGCCGCCGCGCTGGCCTACGGCCTGGGCAAGAACCTGCGCGAGCGGGTGCTGGTCTACGACCTGGGCGGCGGCACCTTCGACGTCTCCATCATCGACATCCGCGACCGCGTCTTCGAGGTGAAGGCCACCGCCGGCGACATCTTCCTGGGCGGCATCGACTTCGACAACGCGCTCATCGCCTACGTGCTCGCCGACTTCCGGCGCAAGCACGGGGTGGACCTCTCCGCCGACCCGGTGGCCATGCAGCGCATCAAGGACCTGGCCGAGCGCACCAAGATCGACCTCTCCTCGCGCGCCGAGGCCCCCTTCTCCATCCCCTTCATCACCATGACCCCGCAGGGCCAGCCGCTCAACATCGACATGCGGCTGGACCGGGCCCTCCTCGAGCAGCTCACCGAGCCGCTCCTCGACCGGAGCATGGAGATCCTGGCCCGCGTGCTCACCGACGCCGGGATGTCCACCGGGGAGATCGACAAGGTCATGCTGGTGGGCGGCCAGACCCGCATGCCCGCCATCCAGGAGCGGCTCACCGCCTTCTTCGGACGACCCCCGTCGAAGGGCGTCCACCCCGACGAGGCGGTGGCCATCGGCGCGGCCCTCTACGGCTGGTCGCTCGTGGCCGGGGGCGAGCAGCGCCTCCAGCTGCTCGACGTCATCCCCATGGCCATCGGGATCGAGCAGGCCGGCGGGGGCACCCACGTGGTCTTCGGGCGGAACGCCGCCATCCCCAACGCCCGCGCCATCTCGGCCACCAACTCCCGCGTCGGCCAGACCGAGCTGGTGCTGCGCATCGTGCAGGGGGACCACCCCGAGGCGGTGCGCAACGAGACGCTCGGCGAGTTCACGTTCAGCGGAGTGCGCCCCGGCCCGGCCGGGGAGGTGCGCCTCGAGATCCTCTTCGAGGTGAACGTGGAGGGGATCCTCTCCGTGCACGCCCGCGACCTGGACACCGGCCGCGAGATGAAGACCACGGTGCGGGTGACGCAGAGCTAGCGAGACGCTACGCCGACTTCTTCTCCTTCTCGAAGGAGAGCAGCGGCGGCTCGCGGCGCAGGATCACGCCGTCGGTGATCTTGCACTCCTTCACGCCCTCCCGGTACGGCACGTCGTACATGATGTCGAGCATGGCCTGCTCGAGGATCGACCGCAGGCCGCGCGCGCCCGACTTGCGCCGCATGGCCTCGCGCGCGGTGGCCCGCAGCGCCTCCTTCGTGAACGAGAGCTTCACCTTCTCGAGCTCGAAGAGCTTCTGGTACTGCTTCACCAGCGCGTTCCGGGGCTGGGTGAGGATGGTGACCAGGTCGTCCTCGGTGAGCTCCGAGAGCGTGGCGATGATGGGGATGCGCCCCACGAACTCGGGGATGAGCCCGAACTTCACCAGGTCCTGCGGCTCGATGTGGGCCAGCAGCTCGCCCAGCGACGCCTCCTCGCGGGCCTCGATGCGGGCCCCGAAGCCGAGCCCCTTCACTCCCACCCGGCGGCGGATGGCCTGCTCGATGCCGCAGAAGGCGCCCCCCACGATGAAGAGGATGTTGGAGGTGTCGACCTGGATCGACTCCTGCTGGTTGTACTTCTTCCCGCCGCGCGGGGTCACGTTGGCGCGGGTGCCCTCCACGACCTTGAGGAGCGCCTGCTGCACGCCCTCCCCGCCCACGTCGCGGGTGGCGGACGGCGAGTCGCCCTTGCGGGCGATCTTGTCGATCTCGTCGATGTAGACGATGCCGCGGGAGGCCTTCTCCACGTCGTAGTCGGCGTTGTGGAGCAGGTTCTGGATGATGTTCTCGACGTCCTCGCCCACGTAGCCGGCCTCGGTGAGGCTGGTGGCGTCGGCGATGGTAAAGGGCACGTTGAGGAAGCGGGCCAGCGACTGCGCGAGCAGGGTCTTGCCGGCGCCGGTGGGGCCGATGAGCAGGATGTTCGACTTCTGCAGCTCGACCTCTTCGCCGCCGCGACCGGAGCCCGGCCGCTGGGCGCGAGGGGTGCGCCGCGCGTGGATGCGCTTGTAGTGGTTGTAGACGGCGACCGCGAGGACCTTCTTGGCGCGGTCCTGCCCGACCACGTAGTCGTCGAGGAAGGCCTTCACCTCGGCCGGGGTGGGCAGGGAGACCGGGGGGCGCGCCTCGTCCCGCTCCCCCTCCTCGGCGATGATGTCGTTGCAGAGCCGGATGCACTCGTCGCAGATGTAGACGGTGGGTCCGGCGATGAGCTTGCGGACGTCCCGCTGCCCCTTGCCGCAGAAGGAGCAGCTCAGGCTCCCGTGATGTGGATCTTTCCGGCTCAAACCTGCCCTCTCCGCACGATGTTACACCAGACCCGGGGCCTCCCCAAGGAAGCCACTTCCGCAATGACCTAATCCAGGCCACGGACCGGCGCCGCGGGACACGCCCCGGTCACTCCCCCGCCAGCCGGTCGAGGGCGTCGGCCAGCTCCCGGGCCGTCCGGCGAAGCGCGGCGGGGACATCCCGCTCCCCCTCGCAGGCCTCCGCCAGGCGCCGCGCCAGCCCGGCGATCCGCGCGACGCGCTCCTCGGCGCTGGGCTGCGGGGGTTTCGGGGGCGGGCCGAATCGCTCGGCGATCTTC
Source organism: Anaeromyxobacteraceae bacterium (assembly GCA_027349605.1). Classification (GTDB taxonomy): domain Bacteria; phylum Myxococcota; class Myxococcia; order Myxococcales; family Anaeromyxobacteraceae; genus CAIOAK01. Next base: position 16 of record DAIEMM010000428.1, on the reverse strand, counting down.
CGGCTGACCTCGGCCT
>DAIEMM010000216.1 GCA_027349605.1 Anaeromyxobacteraceae bacterium | reverse complement strand
AGAGTCCATAGTCCTTGCCGTACAGGTTCTTCACCCGCTTGTCGACGATCTGCATGCCCAGTCCGGCCCCGTCGGTCGGCGCGATCCAGGAACCGGCGTTGTCCTCCACCTCCACCACCACGGCGCCGTCCAGCCGTCGCGCCCGGATGGAGACGCGACCCTCTCCGAGCATGCCCGAGAGCCCGTGCTTGAAGGCGTTCTCGACGAGCGGCTGGAGGGTGAAGGTGGGCATGGTGAGCCGCACCAGGGCCGGGTCGACGACGGTCTCGACCACGAGCCGCCCCTCGAAGCGGGCCTTCTCGATCTCCAGATAGGCGCCCACGTGCTCCAGCTCCTCGGCCAGCGTGGAGACGTCGCTCGACCGCTTGAGGTTCTTCCGGAAAAAGTTGGAGAGGTGGATGAGCAGCTCGCGGGAGCGATCCGCGTCGCGCCGCAGGATGGCGATGATGGTGTTGAGCGCGTTGAAGAGGAAGTGCGGGTTCACCTGGGCGCGCGCCAGCTTGAGCTCGGAGAGGACCAGCAGGCTCTTCTGCTCCTGGTACCGGGAGATGAGGAGTTGGCTGGAGAGCAGCGCGCCGAGACCCTCGCCCAGCGATCGGTTCATGTTGAGGAACCGGCGCCCGCGCGGCTCGAAGAGCTGGACCGTTCCCACCACCACCCCGTCCACCTGGAGCGGGGTGATGAGCACCGAGCTGAGCGGGCAGGAGGGGGAGACGGTGCAGTCGTAGGCCTGCCGGATGCCGTCGGCGAAGACCACCGTGTTGGTGGCGATGGCGTGCTTCGTGTACGGCGAGGCGATGGGGCGTCCGGGCCGGTGGTGGTCGCCGCCCAGGCCGGCCCAGCCGAGGATCTGCTCGGTGTCGGTCACGCCCACCGCACCCACGCCGGTCTCCTCCTTCACGATGGTGGCGAGGTCGGTCGCCACGGCCGGGCGGAAGCCGCGGGCCATGAGCTCGAGGGAGCGTTCGGCGACCTTGAGCGCGCGCTCCGACGAGGCGGCGGCCACCCGGTCCTCCTCCCGCTGCCGCTCGAGCAGCACGGTCATGAAGAGCGCCGATCCGATCGGGTTCATGAGGATCATGGCCGGGCCGATGGCCTCCACCACCTCGACCGCCCGGGAGAACGGATGGGTGAGGAGGAGCACGATCCCCATGTGGCCGATCTCGCCGGCGAAGGTGGTCATGAACGCCACCCGCGGGGACATCAGCAGCTCGGGCTTGCGCTTCAGGGCGAGGTGGACGAGCCCGCCCAGGCCGCCCTCCAGCGTGGTGGCGACCGCTCCCGCCAGGGCGGCCGCGCCCCCCAGCGCGGTGACGCGGTGCACTCCCGCGGTGGCGCCCACCAGGAGCCCCAGCACCGGGCCGCCCAGGAGGCCGGCGAGCACCGCGCCCACCGCCCGGGCGTTCACGATGGCCTGGCCGCCCACCACCGGGACCCCGAGGTAGTTGCCGAGGATCGCGATGCCCGAGAAGACCAGGTACAGGCGCACCTTGCCGCGAGGCTGGGGCCAGTCCGGCATGAGCGGCCGGAAGGCCGGTGAGCGGCAGTACAGGTAGAAGATGACGACGAAGACCGCGAGCGCCTCGACGAGCTGGATCGCGATCTTCATGACGGGCGCGCATTATCGCGCCGGCGGGCTCCGGAGGGGAAGCGCCGAGGGGGACGACGGGGTTGCCTTTCGGTCGAGGAGTGCCGACACTGCGGCCCGCAAGCTCCCGGCCCGAGGCCGGGCCCACCCTTGCCGAGGAGGCATCGTGCCGTACGTCAACATCCGCTTCGTTCGCGAGAAGGCGACGAAGCAGCAGAAGGCGGCGCTCATCCGGGGCGTCACGAACCTTCTCAACGACATCCTGAAGAAGAACCCGGCCACCACGGTCGTGGTCATCGACGAGATCGACCCCGACAACTGGGGCCTGGGCGGCGAGACGGTGAGCCTGCGCAAGAAGCGGCGCGAGGGGTAGCCGATCGCACCCCCGGATCGCCGCTTCCTCCGGACGCGCCGGTTGATCCTGGGGGTGGTGCTGGGGAGCTACGTCCTCTCCTTCTTCCACCGCACGGCGCCGGCCAGCATCGCCGGCCAGCTGACCCGCGCCTTCGACATCCCGCGCGCGGTGCTCGGCGCGCTGGCCGGGACCTACTTCTACGTCTACACGGTCCTGCAGGTGCCGGTGGGCGTGCTCGCCGACACCTACGGGCCGCGCCGGCTGCTCACCGGCGGTTCGCTGGTCGCCGCCGCCGGGTCCCTGGCCTTCGCGCTCGCTCCCACGTGGGAGGTGGCCGCCGCCGGGCGGACGCTGGTGGGGGCCGGGGTGTCGGTGGCCTTCATCGCGGTGCTCAAGGTGAACGCGGTCTGGTTCCCGTCGAACCGGTTCGCGACGCTGAGCGGCGCCACCATGCTCATGGGCAACCTGGGAGCGGTGCTGGCCGGCGTGCCGCTGGCCTGGGCGGTCACCTGGGCATCCTGGCGGACCGTGTTCGTGGCGCTCGCGGCGCTCTCGGCGGCGTTCGCGATCGCCTCCTGGCTCGTCGTGCGGGACCGGCCCGAGGACGACGGTTTCCCTGCCGTGAATCCCCGGAGCCCCGCCGCGGGGCTTCCCCAGCCCTGGACCCGGGCGCTCGGTCGGGTGCTGGCCAACCCCGCCACCTGGCCGGGCTTCTTCGTGAACGCCGGCATCGGCGGGAGCTTCCTGGCCTTCGGCGGGCTCTGGGCCGTGCCCTACCTCGTGGAGGTCCACGGGATGCGGCAGGTGGCGGCGGCCCAGCACGCCAGCGTGTTCCTGCTCGGAGTGGCCGTCGGCTCCCTGATCGTCGGCGCCGTCTCCGACCGGCTCGGGAACCGTCGTGGGGTGATGCGGGCCTACACCCTTCTCTACACGCTCTCCTGGATCCCGTGGGTCCTGGACGTGCGGTGGCCCTTCGGCGCCACGCTGGCCTGGTTCGCGCTGATGGGCCTTCTCGTCCCCGGCTTCACCCTCACCTGGGTGGTCGCCAAGGAGGTGAACCGGCCCGAGCACTCCGGGATGGCCACCTCGGTGGTGAACGTCGGCGTCTTCCTGGGCACCGGGCTGCTGCAGCCGGTCATCGGGTGGCAACTCGACCTGGGGCGGGGCGCCGGGGACGTGGCCGGCGCCTGGTCGCGCGCGGTGCTGATCCTGGCGGGGGCGGCGGCCTTCGGGGCGGCGGCCAGCCTCCTGGTGCGCGAGCGCCCCCCCGCGAGACGGACGGCCGCGGGTGCGCTATGAGTGTCCGCCATGGCGGACAAGGTCTTGCCCCGACGCGCGGACTACGCCTGGTTCCGGCCGGTCACGCCGCGCTGGATGGACAACGACGTGTACGGGCACGTGAACAACGCCCACTACTACGCGTACTTCGACACCGTCGTGAACCGCTACCTGATCGAGGC
>DAIEMM010000208.1 GCA_027349605.1 Anaeromyxobacteraceae bacterium | reverse complement strand
AAGGGCAGTGATCGGCCGCCGGAGAGGGCTGCCCGTTCGTGTTCGCGAAGATCGACAGGGGCTGCTGAGCGTGATCTTTCAAGGGCATGGCCCGAAAGCGCGCGCTGAAGCAGTTCACGGAGAAGGAGCTCCTGGAGGAGGGGGCAAGTCCCGCTTTCTGTGTAAATCGGACTCCGCGTGAAACTCCTCGGGAACATCATGCTGCCTTGGCGACGGTGGCCTCCTTCGACCTCATCGGGGACATGTCCAGGTAGCTGCGGTCGGTCCAGATGGCGGTCACATTGAGGGCGACGGCGGTGACCAGGCGAAGGGCGCTGGCCCGGTCCGGAAGACGGCCGACCGCTGCGTGGGGTCAGGCAGAGCGCCCCTGCGTGTGTCCCTCACGTAAACGACATGAATTAGATTTTTGCCATAACTACGGGCACTTGGATCCAGTGTACTCCTTGCGCACTGCGCCATTTCACGGCATGAGGAGGCGATGCAACATTCCACCAGGAGGCCGACAATGCGCATCGCCGTTCCGTACTTCTCCCTTGTCCTCGCTCTCACCCTTGTGGGTTGCGGAGGCGCCAGCAGCAGCGGCACCAACGTCTCCGTCAGCACCGCTGTGAAGAGCGGAACCACCAAGCTCTCCGCCGTCCCCACCCCTTCGGGCACTGCCAAGCTGGACAACCTCTACCTTGTCGTGAAGGAACTGGAGCTGAAGAAGGCCAATGCCGGAGCCACCGGTCCCACCGGTCCCACCGGCACGACGGGTTCCACCGGGCACGACTTCGAGGAGCTCGAGGCCGGTCCGTTCGTGCTGGAAGTCGCCGTCACCGACACGGGCCTCCAGGCAGCCATCCCGTCCAGCGTGGTCCCGGCAGGCTCCTACGACGGCATCGACTTCGAGATTCACCGCGTCCGCTCCACCGAGAAGCTGAACATCCAGGCCACGAAGGGTGGTGTGGTGCTGGACGGACTCTCGATCGTCCTCGAGGGGACGTGCACCGGTTCAGCCACCGGGACGCCTCCCGTCACGCCCGCCCCCAAGCCCTTCGCCGTCACGTCGAGCATGGAGGTCGGGGTGGAGTACGAGAGCCCGGTCGTGGTCCCGGAGGGCACGACTTCCAACGTCACGCTCTCGTTTGACGCCTCGAAGTGGCTAGCGGGTCCGGACGGATCCACTCTCGACCCGTGCGTGGGCGACCCGGCGGTGAACGATCAGATCATGGCCAACGTCAAGGCATCGCTGCGAGCCTTTGGCGACGACGACAAGGATGGCCACGAGGACTGAAAAGGGCATTCCCGCATCTCGCGGAGAAGCGGCCGGCGTCGGGAGGCGCCGGCCGTTTATTTCGAGCCGAAGAGCCAGTCCGCTCTCCGCGTGCAGCTTCGTGACGGCGGCGCCGAGCGCCGTTCCAGCGGTTTCGAATCCAGGGTCGTCCCCCAGTGGAAGCCCTGGTGTCACCGACGGGACGCGACCTGGGCCGTGAGGGGCACCAGGAGGAGAGCGATGCCAGCCCGGTCAGGGCGCGGACTTCCCTCTGCTTTCGAACACCACCTCCAGGGCATCCACCCCTTCGAGAGCAGCGAGCGCACTCCTCTGCACCGGCTGGGGTCGACCGGCGGCGATGCGGCGGTCCAGGTCCGCCAGCTGGCGGTCGAAGGTGCGCGCCGCCGGGGAGCCCCGGAGCGGAGGCTTCGTCGAGATCGAGCCCCAGATGGCGTTCGTCCGCTCCAGTGCGGAGCGCGCCCCGGGAAGATCTCCGGCCACAGCCGCCAGATCGATCTCTCGCAGCAACACGTCCAGTTGCATGACGCTCGTCGGCACGATTGGCTGGAAATGAGAACAGCTAGCCGGTCGTGGGCGGTCATCATCATCGAGGGCCTCAGCACCGTGTTGAAGCCGCTCTTCGATCTCTACGGGATCACGCGAATCGGCGAGGACGACGAGGGGCACCACCTCCGCGCCCTGCTCCACGACGTGAGCTTCGAAGTGAAGTCGGGCGTGGTCACCGTGACGAACAGGGCTTCGGGGGCCGTCCTCTTCACCGCGCCCGTCAACAACCTGCCGTCCGGAACCTTCTGCCCCGACAACATGCCCGCTGGTCCGGGGGGGTTCCACCCCGTCTGCCTGCACTTGTGACTACAGTTCCTGGGGCACTTGCCAGTCCGATGGCACCCAGACCCGCACGGTCTCCTCCGCGACACCCACCGGCTGCACGGGCACCCCGGTCGTCTCCCAGTCCTGCACCTACTCGCAGCCGTGCACGCTCGCAACGGCCCTACCGAGTTGCTCCGCATGCCACATGCCGCCTGAACTACCCGACCTCGGGTACGACGCACGACAACGGCACGATCAACTTCGGCGCAGCCCAGTAATCTCTCCGCACTCGTGAGACCGCGCGACACGCCGATGGCCACCTCGGCTGGAGCGATCTTCACCGCACCGGCCGGATGGTCCGTCACCCGACTCGGAGTGGCCTTCGACCGGGCAATGCGGAAGGAGCTCGTCGCTCCTCTGGGCATGAAGACGGTCCCCTTCGACTTCGCCCAGGCGCTCCGCGGCAACCACGCGCCGCCCCACGGGTAGGACCTTCTCGGCTACCACAGCGACATGCTCTGGCTCCCCGAGAACGGCGCGGGCGCCGTCATCCCGACCAACCCCGACGGAGGTCGGCCGCCGGAACGCCGGCCTGGTCGAGTGCCAGGGGAGGGAGAGAGGCGCGGGCCCCGCCCCGGGAGAGTCGATCGGTTCTCAGCCCGCCATCGCCTTCAGCATGTGGTTCATCACGAGCGTGTGCTCCTGCTGGGGGCTGAACAGGATGACCTCGGCATCCTTCACGACCCGCACGCTGTGCCCGGGCGGCCAGTAGAAGAGGTCGCCTCCCTTGCAAGCCTCGGCCTTGCCGTCGGTGTACGTGACCACGAGCTCACCGGACAGCATGTACCCCCAGTGCGGTGCCTGGCACGCGTCCCCCTGGAGCCCCTTCAGCAGCGGCTGGATGTCGGTTCCGGCGCCCAGGGAGAACCATTCGCCTCCCATCCTGCCCAGACCGGTGGCGTCGCCGAAGTCGCCGGTCTGGCGGGCCACGGCTCCCGGGACGTCGATCTTGGCGGGGATCTGCTCTCTCGCGATCTTCATGGTGGATTCCTATCTCGGGGTTCGGGCGGGAATGCCGGCGCCACTCAGCGCCGGGCGATGACGACCTCCAGGTACTCGCCGGGCACGACCATGGTGGCGTCGCCCGACCGGTCGTGCCGGTGGACCAGCGTCAGGAGGTCGCCGGCGAGGGCCGCCTGGGCGGCGGAGTCGAGCGCTGCGAAGGCCTCGAGGATCGGCCCGTAGTAGCTCCGGAACACGTCGAGCCAGTGCTCCGCGGAGCGGTAGCGGAAGGCGAAGTGCCGCAGCCGGGCCTCGATGGCGCTGTCGTGGGAGCGGAGGAGATCCTCGATCCTCTCCCGCGTGCCCCGGAGCGCGGGCGAACGGAGTCCGGCCGCCGGCGGAACGTGCCGGCCGACGGTCCGGAACCCCGAAGGTCGAGACCACGGCGTCGAAGGTGCCGTCCGGGAACGGCAGGTCCTCGGCATCGGCCTCGCGGAGCGCGACGTCGAGCACTGCGGGGGGCACGGGTTGAACCGATGCGACGAGGGTCTTATCCATGGCTCCACCTCCACGGGAACACTAGGGGTGGGGCATGGTGGCCAGCGTGGGATCCGGCGTGGGAATGCACGTGGAATCGGACGGCCCCCGCTCGACCGAAGGTTGCCGGCTGCGGATTCGCATGCTGGGCCCCCTGGAGATCCGGAGGGATGGCGCCAAGCTGCCCCTGCCCGCCTCGCGGAAGGTCCGGGCGCTCCTTGCCTATCTGGCGCTGGCGCCTCGCGAAGCCTCCCGGACCCGGATCTGCGAGCTCCTCTGGGACGTGCCGAACGATCCCCGGGGCGAGCTGCGCTGGTGCCTGAGCAAGATCCGGCGCCTCGTCGACGACCCGGATCGGCAGCGTGTCCTCGCCCGGGAGGACGCCGTCCGGCTGGACCTCGCCGACGGCTTCGTCGACGCCGTCGAGGTGCAGCGTGCCCTGAAGGAGGGCGCCGGCCCGCTCGGGGCTGCCGAGGCAGAGGCCCTCGCGGCGCTGTTCGGCGGCGACCTGCTGGAGGGGCTCGAGATGGACCGCAGTCCCGCCTTCGCGGGATGGCTGGCGGCGCAGCGGCGCCGCTTCCGGGGCCTTCGCGTCGCGCTCCTGGAGAGGCTCGCCACGCAGGCGCCCGACGGGGAGTCGTTCGGACACCTGGAGACGTGGCTCGAGCTCTCACCCTTCGATCGACGCGCCCACGAGCTCCTCCTCGGCGCCCTTGCCAGGTGCGGCCGCCTCCGGGAAGGAGAGGAGCACGTGGCGACCGCTGCCCGGCGGTTCGAGGAGGAGGGGCTCGACTTCGCCGCCATCCGTCGTGCCTGGCTGTCGGCCCGGAGGGAGGGGATGGAGGGTCCGGCGGTCTCCGCCGCTCGACCGGCGCCGGAGGCCGCCGTCCCGGGCGACGCCCCGGGCCATGTGGACGCCCCGATCCACCGGGCCTCCGTCGCGGTGATGCCCTTCCAGGACGGGACCGGGGCCTCCGGCCGCCGCGGGTGGGCCGACGCGCTCGCGCACGACGTGATCACCCGCCTCGCCAAGCTGCGCTGCCTGTTCGTCATCGCCGAGGGAACCGTGTTCGCGCTGAAGGAGCGGCAGCTCCCGGCGGAAGCGGCCAGCCGGATGCTGAACGTCGACTACGTGGTCGCCGGAGCGCTGCGGCCGCACGGAGACCGCCTGTCCGTGGAGGTCCAGCTGGAGGAGATCCGGACCGCGCGTGTCGTCTGGAGCGAGACCTTCGATCACGCACGGGATGATCCCTTCGAGGTGATCGACGAGATCGGGAACCGGATCGTCGCCTCGATCGCCGGCGAGATCGAGGCCAACGAGCGCAACCGCGCCATCCTGAAGCCGCCGAGCTCGCTGGATGCATGGGAGGCGCACCACCGCGGACTGTGGCACATGTACCGCTTCACCCCCGTCGACAACCAGGCTGCGCAGCGGCTCTTCGAGCGGGCCGTCTCCCTGGACCCGACCTTCTCGCGTGCCCACGCCGGGCTGTCCTTCACCCACTGGCAGAACGCCTTCCAGGGCTGGGCGGACCGCGAGCCGGAGATTGCACGCGCGCTCGAGGCCGCCCGCCGGGGCATGCTGGCGGACGATCGGGACCCGGCCGTCCACTGGGCCCAGGGACGCGCGCACTGGCTCATGGGAATGCACGACCCGTCGGTCCAGGAGCTCACGCAGGCCGTGGACCTCAGCCCGAACTTCGCGCAGGGCCACTACTCCCTGGCGTTCGTCCAGGCGCAGGCCGGCGATCCCCGCGCGGCCCTCGTGGCAGCCGATCGATCCCGCAGCCTGAGCCCGTTCGACCCCCTGCTCTTCGGGATGCTGGGGGCCCGCGCGATCGCGCTCGTGCGCCTCGGCCGTTACCAGGAGGCGGCGGAGGCGGCGGTGAAGGCGGCGGCCCGCCCCAACGCGCACGCCCATATCTTCGCCGTCGCGGCGTTCAGCCTCGCGCTTCACGGCGCGTTCGAGGAGGCCCGCGCCCACGCCGCCGCGGCCCGGCGGCTCCTCCCGGGTTACACGCTCGATCACTTCCGGAGGGCTTTCCGGCTGGACCCGGACGGCGAGGCGCGTTTCGGGGACGGGGCGAGACGGATCGGGATGACCTGACGCTCCCGCCGGCGCGGCGCCATCCGCCGGCCGTGCCGTGCCCGTCCTGCCGTGGCCGCGCTTGGGGTCGCCCGCGCGGGGGAGTAGAACATCCCCGTGCCCGCCAGCGACTCCATCCTCTCGGCCTCGGGGCTCGCCAAGCGCTACGGCGACACGGTGGCCGTGAGCGGCGTCTCGCTCCACATCGCCCCGGGGGAGATCGTCGGACTCCTCGGCCCGAACGGGGCCGGCAAGACCACCACCATCGACATGCTGCTCGGGGTCCTCGAGCCGAGCGCCGGGACGGTCCGCATCGGCGGCCACGACCTCCGCCGGGAGCGGGAGGCGGCCCTCTCGCGCACCGCCTTCACCGCATCCTACGCACCGCTCCCGGGGAACCTGACGGTGGCCCAGAACCTCCGGGACTTCGCGCTGCTCCTGGGCGTCTCCCGGCCCGGCCCGGTCATCGAGCGGCTCCTCCGGGAGTTCGACCTCGCCCGGTTCCGCGACGCGAAGTGCGGCGTGCTCTCCTCGGGGGAGCAGACCCGGGTCGGCCTCGCCAAGGCCATGCTGAACGAGCCGCGCCTCCTGCTCCTCGACGAGCCCACCGCCTCGCTCGACCCCTCGGTGGCGCGCGACATCCGCGAACGGATCCGCGACTTCGTCTCCCGCACCGGTGCCGGGGTGCTCTGGACCTCGCACAACATGCGCGATGTCGAGGAGGTGTGCAGCCGGGTCCTCTTCCTGTCCCGTGGACGCATCCTCCTGGAGGGGGACCCGCGCGCGTTGCCCGGCGCGCACGGGAAGGACACCCTCGAGGACCTCTTCGTCGCGGTGGCCCGCGAACCGCTGACCCTGGACGCGCCGTGAGCCGGTTCTCCTCCCGGCGCGTCGCGGCGGTCCTCCTCCGCCACTTCTACCTGATGCGCGGGAGCCCGGCCCGCGTGGTGCCGCTCTTCGCCTGGGTGGCCGTGGACATCGTGCTCTGGGGCTTCATCGCCCGCTGGTTCGGCGTGCTCTCCGGCCGGGGCCCGAGCCTCGTGCCGGTGCTGCTCGGCGCGGTGCTCCTCTGGGACTTCTTCACGCGGGTGATGCACGGCGTGACCATGGCGTTCCTGGAGGACGTCTGGTCCCGGAACTTCCTGAACCTGTTCTCCACCCCCATCACCGTGGCGGAGTACGTGGTCGGTCTCGTCCTCTCGAGCCTCGCCACCAGCCTCGTGGGCCTCGGGGCCATGCTGCTGCTCGCGAGCCTCGGGTTCGGCCTCTCCTTCCTCTCCTACGGCCTCGCGCTCCTCCCCTTCCTGCTCGTGCTCTTCGGGTTAGGCGTCGCGCTCGGCATCCTGGCGGTGGCGCTGGTGCTGCGGCTCGGCCCGGCGGCGGAGTGGTTCGTCTGGCCCATGCCTGCGCTGCTCGCCCCGTTCGTCGGCGTCTTCTACCCGGTCTCGACGCTCCCGGGCTGGATGCGGGCCATCGCGGCGGTGCTGCCCCCGTCCCCCGTCTTCGAGGGCCTGCGCGCGGTCGTCGCGGGCGGCCCGGTCCCATGGGGGTCGCTCGGCCTGGGCGCGGCGCTGTGCGCAGCCTGGATCGCCCTCGCCGCCTGGGCCTACGCCGCGGTGCACCGGCACGCGGTCCGCACCGGCCTCATCGGCCGGTACAGCGCGGAGACCGTCTCGTAGCCGGGCCGTGGCCCTGTCGGCGCAGGCCCGACGGGGCACCCCGGATGACCCCGGTCCCGGGCTGCGCTTCCCCCTTCCCCTCGCGCAGACTGGATGCCGTGGACACCACAGGAAGGAGCATGACGTCATGACGATCATCCTCATCCTCTCCGCGATCTGGCTGCTCACCGCGCCGTTCGTCCTCGCGATGAGCACGGGTGCAGTCGTCTCGAGCATCGTGGCGGCCCTCGTCGCGGGCGTGCTCGTGCCGGTGAGGACCGCCGGTCCCCAGCGGGCGTACGGCGCGCTCGTCCTCGGCCTCGTCCTGGGCGTGGTGTCGCTCGCCTTCGGCGCCCCGGCGGTCTGGAGCGGGCTCGCCGCCGGAGTCCTCCTGTTCCTCGGGGGGGCCGCGTCGGCCTCGATCCGCCGCACCCGCACGCCGGTGCCGCGCGCCGCCTGATGGCGCCGCCCCTGGCTAACAGGGGCCGCCGGAGTCCTTGCCCGAGCGCTCGCAGACGCTGGGAACGCTTCCCCCGTACCCGGGCCGGTGATGGCGCTCGGGAATCTCCTGGAACTCCTGGTCCAGGTACTCGTGGATCCTGCGCATCCGGGACGGGGCGTCCGTCTCGACCGTGGGAGAGCGTAACGAGCCGGCCGGCCGGACCCAAGGCCATGCACGACTGTCGCTGAGCCACGGGGCCGGGTGGGCGGTCCCGGGTCTACTTGCTGCCGCGATCGACCATCAGCTGGAGGTCTTCCCGGAGGCTCTGCAGGTCCTCCTCGTGCTCCACCTCCTGCTCCAGGATGGCGAGCGCCATGTTGTACGTCACCATGTCCTTGTCCTTGGTGGCGTCCATGAGCCCCTTGTACAGGGAGATGGCGCACTGCTCCCCGGCGATGTTCTGGTCGAGCAGGACGGCGACGTAGGGATCCTCCGGTGCGTCGTAGGCGCACGGGCTCACCGCGCTCCATCCCTGGGGCGAGAGCACCGGGGTGCCCCCGAGCTGGATGATGCGGTTCGAGACCAGGACCGCGTGGGCCAGCTCCTCGTTGGCGTGCAGGGTGAGCTCTGCCGCGACAGCGTCCTTCATGGGGCCCTTGATGAGCTTGGCGCCGAGCCAGTACTGGGTGTACGCGAGCCACTCGCTCGCATACGCCTGGTTGAGCATCCGGAGGAGTTCCTCCACGTCCATTCCGACGATCGCGCGGCCTCGGGTTCCCATGGTTGCCTCCGTCGTCGCCCATCGTACCCGAAGGACGCCGCGCCCGGCAGGAGGGATGGCCCCTTCCGGGATGGTCCCCCGCGGACGGCGGGGCTACGATTCCACCTTTCCCGCCCCTGGAACCGTCCGGGCGCCTCCGGGCTCCAACCGGGATCGTTCCATCTATTCCTGGAGGTCACCGTGGAGAGCGAACGGATCAAGGTCAGGAAGCAGGGTCGGATCGGCTGGATCACCTTGAACCGACCCGAGGCGATGAACACCTTCACCCCCCCGTTCGCCGCGCAACTCGACGAGGCGCTCTGGAAGATGGAGAACGATCCGGAGGTGCTGGTCGTCATCGTGGAGGCCGCCGGGAAGAACTTCAGCACCGGCATCTCCCTCGACCAGTTCACTCCCCGTACCCAGCAGGAGTACCGGGCGCTCCTTCGCCGGATCGACGCCTTCTACCGCACCCTCGCGCGCATGAAGACGGTGACCATCGCGGCGGTCCAGGGCTACGCGGTGGCGAACGGCGCCGGGCTGGCTTTCGCATGCGACCTGACCGTGGCGGCCGAGACGGCGAAGTTCGGCACGACCGCCATCAACGTCGGGTTGATCTGCCTGGGACCCGCGGCGCCCATGATGCGCACCCTGGGCCGCAAGAAGGTCCTCGAGATGGTGCTGACCGGCGAGACGATGAGTGCAGCGGATGCCATGGCGCTCGGCCTGGTCAACAAGGTCGTCCCCGAGCACGCGCTGATGGACGAGACCCTCAAGCTCGCCACCAAGCTGGCGTCCAAGAGTCCCCTGGCCCTGCAGATCGGCAAGGAGGGCCTGAACCGGCTCCAGGATCTCCCCTACCACGAGGGGCTCGACGCCATGGACGACCTGTTCGCCACCCTGGCCGCCACCGAGGACGCCGTCGAAGGAGTGACCTCCTTCCTCACGAAACGTGCGCCGGTCTGGAAGGAGCGGTAGTAGTCTCCTCCCGTCAACCGCAGCCTGGTGGAGCCCGCCCATGTCCCGCACCCCCGCCCTCGCACTCACCCTTGCGGTCGCCCTCGCCGGGCCCGCCGCGCACGCCGCCGACCGGGCCCAGATCCCCGATCGCTACAAGTGGAAGCTCGCCGACCTGTACCCGTCGGACGCGGCCTGGCAGGCCGCCCGGGCCGACCTCGCGAAGCGCGCCCCGTCGCTGGCCTCGTACC
>DAIEMM010000204.1 GCA_027349605.1 Anaeromyxobacteraceae bacterium | reverse complement strand
GCTCCGGTCGCCAGGCGGACCGACGCGCGACTTCAGTAACCGTTGACGCAATCCGTCAGGCCGGCCTGCCCCAGGAGTGCGATGCCGCACCAGTAGACCGGCCAGTCGAGGTCCGTGATGGGCTTGCTGGGCGCGTGGCCGGAGCCGTAACGTTCCCGATAGCCGGCCTGCAGGCCGGGAGCGGACCTGAGCTGCGGAAGCAGGGCGGGGAGCGAGGACGCGAGGGGATCTGCGAGACCGTAGGCGGTCGAGAAGGTGTAGTAGGGCTGGAAGGTGGCGGAGGGGTCGCCGAGGTCCAGCGTCCAGGAGGTGTAGTCCTCGAGCTTCGTGTCCGGAGAGACCGTGAAGGTCTTGAAGCCAGGTGAGTTCCCCATCAGCGGGGTCACGCCGGGAATGCCCTGGAGGGCGATCGCGGCCAGGCGGTACTCGTCCATGTGGGTGTGGCCCGTGAAGGCCGCGGTGACGACGTCCCGGTGAGCGGCGAGGATCGCCAGGAGCACGGCCTGTGGCTCGGGCTTCAGCATCATCGTCGGCTGCGTGATGTGCCCTTGCGGGTCCACGTCCGAGCCGGTCGTGGCCAGGTCCCCGCCCGGCGGGACGTGCAAGACGAGCCAGACCGGCCGGCCGGACGCCCGGGCGGCGTCGAGGGTCGCGTCGAGCCACTCGAGTTCCTGCGTCACCGCGGCCTCGGTACCGGAGGGCGACTGGGGCGCGAGGAAGACCGTGTTCAGGCCCACCACGACGAGGCTGCTACCCGGCACCTCCGCGGCGTAGTAGCCGCCCGCCCTGTACGTCGGCTGGAACGTCACGCGGTCGGCGGTGCCCGCGAGGAACCCGTCGTAGAAGAGGGCCTCGGTGTCGGCGAGGAAGGGGTCGTTCGGCAGGAGTCCGAAGCTTCCGGCGTAGCCATCCCAGTTCCCGAGCGTGAAGTAGACCGGCGTCGTCCCGAGCGACGCGCGGATCTGCTGCACGACGAACGTGACCGTCTTCAGCGCGAAGGCCCGCATCGCGGCATCGTCCTGCGTCGGGGCGAGAAGGTGGAAGAGCGAGGAGAAGTCCTGGACGAGAATGTCCCCGCTGAAGACCACGATCGTCGGCCGAGGTTGCTGCGTCCGGAGGGCGGTCGTCATCCGCTGCAGGAGCGGGTAGTTGGTCGGTCCACCCCAGGTGCCCGGGTCCGTGACCCTCGAGCTCGCGAAGAGTCCGGCCCACTCGGTCACCGGCGCCGCCTGGAGCGAGGCGAAGAGCGAGCGATCGGTGAAGGGATCGAAGTGGACGTCACTGATCGCGATCACCGTTTGCGGCGGCGGGGAGGACGAGCTCGAACAGGCGGTGAAGAGGGACGCGCCGACCAGGACGGCGGTGACCGACCGCAGGGAGATCATGCGTCGACGTTAGACCCACGGTGGATCGAGGCTTCCGTGCAATCGGGGCGGGTCCGGCCGGCCTCAGGCGCCGTCGCCGGAGCTTCGCGAGGCCATGACGCGACGCGGCAGCGCCCCTCCGCCCCGTCGAGTGGCCTGGGGAGGAAGATTCCCAGGGGAAAGAGCACGTGATGGCGCCTCTCGACCTTCGCGGGCATTTTCGCCCCCTCATCCCCGTTGAATATCCAGCCCCGTTGCTCGTCCAAGAAGCGGAACGACCTCCACCCACCGAAGGGATTCCCGAATGACGCGCATCCTGACCGCCGCTCTCGTCCTCGCCTTCGCCACCGTCGCCCAGGCTGACGGTGCCGCCACCTTCGCCGCCAAGTGCAAGATGTGCCACGGCGCCGAGGGCGCAGGGGGAGCCATGTTCAAGGGCTCGATCAAGGGAAAGAAGGAAGCCGACGTCCTCAAGGTCATCAACGAGGGCAAGGGCAAGATGAAGCCGGTCAAGATCGACGACGCCGCTGCCGTCGCGAAGTACGTCTCCAGCTTGAAGTAGGGACGCCCGTCACACCCACCGCATCCCGCCGTCACCCGTTAAGAGCAGCCCGCACCGGACCCCGCCCGCCGTGGCGAGCCCGAGCTTCACCAGGATCCGGCCGTACTCCCGGACCTGCTCCACGTACGCGGGGTAGTCGTCGGCCGCCGTTCCCCTGGTCGCCTTCGAGACCCGCGCGACCGCATCGGCTCCCGACAGCCCAGGCTGCCGCAGGGCGGCGCCGATGGCCAGGTGGACGGTGTGGCCGAACACGTTGCCGAACCGGCTCTCCCGGTCCTTCCGGCGCGCCCCGGCCTCGTCCTCCGCCCGTGCCTCGACCCGTGCGTGGGCCTCCGCCGAGATCCCGCGAGGCTCGAACCGAGGCTTGCCGGCCTCCGCCGTGGCGGCCGTCCACTCCTTCTCGACGACGGGCCAGGGGGACGGCATCGAGACCAGGAGTCTACACGGGGGACGGACGCGGACGGTCCCGGATCGCCGGCAGGCGCCGCGCGGACGAGCTCGATGCTCGCCCCAGGCGCCGCCCGGGTTACAGGTCGAGCTTCCCACCGGGAGCGCGCCCCGCGGTCTCGGCACGGGCAGCACCCGGCTCTTCCTGCCGGTGTGGCTCCAGAAGAGCTTCGGCCCTGGACGACCTACGGCGGTGGGGGCTACTGGGTGAATCCGGGCGACGGGGACCGGAACTTCTGGTTCTTCGGGTGGCAGGGCCAGCGGCGGCTCGGAGCAAGAGGATGGGCGGGGGAACTCGCGGAAGTGGTTGGGGGAACCCTTGGGCGCTGCGACGGGGTCCGGCGAGTCCGAGGCGTGGGTGGGTGCGGCCCATCCCACCGCTCACGTCTCACCTCCGGGAGAAATCGTACG
>DAIEMM010000160.1 GCA_027349605.1 Anaeromyxobacteraceae bacterium | reverse complement strand
GCTGTCCCGGTGGCGCGCTCCCATCTTCCCCGTCCCCTCCGAGGCGACGGCGGCTGACTGGGTGAGCGGTGCGAGCATGATCCTCCGGACCTCCATGCTCGACCAGATCGGCCTCCTCGACGAAGGGCTATTCACCTATTTCGATGACGTCGACCTCTGCCTCCGCGCACACCGGGCTGGCTGGGAGGTCTGGTTCGTGCCCGAGAGCCAAATCGTCCACTACGAGGGTGCATCGAGCGGCGTAACGGCCCGGTCTCCTCGCCGGTGGCCCGCTTTCTACTTCCAGGCCCGCCGACGATTCTTCCTCAAGAACTACGGGCCCATCCGGGCCGCCATGGTAGACGCCGCGTTCATTGCCGGGTTCTCGTCCTGGCGAGCCCGGCGTTGGGTGCAGCGATTGCCCGATACCGACCCGCCACACCTCCTCGCCGATTCCTTCCGCAACAGCGTGTTCCGGGCCGGATTCGCCGTCGAGGAGGTCCAGCCTCCCTCATCGGAAGGGACGCGGGGGAACTGAGAGCGCCCGGCGAGACCCTCCGGGATCGTGCTATTCAAGGACCACAAGGCTGTTGCCCGACCCGGAAGGAGACCGACGTGAGGTTCCATGGCCACAGGTCGTTGGTGTTCGTTTTTCTCCTGGCACTCGCCGCCGCCCCGGCGTGCAAGACCACCGGCGAGTACGTCTGGGTCGACGACCTTCCCCAGGCTCCCCGCGTCCAGGATCGGGAGTACGTCATCCAGCCCGGCGACACGATCTCCGTACGCGTCTGGGGACAGGAAGGGATGTCGAGCAGGGGAAAGGTGCGACCCGACGGGCGCATCTCCGTGCCCTTCGTGAACGACATCGAGGCGGCGGGGATGACCCCCGCGGCCCTGGCCAAGGCCCTCCAGGGAAAGCTGAAGGACTTCATCGTGAATCCGGTCGTCACCGTCACTCTCGACGACCCTCGCCCTCTCCTGGTCTCGGTCCTAGGCGAGGTGGTCAAGCCTGGGTCCTTCGTGCTGGATCAGAACTCCGGCGTGCTCCAGGCTCTGGCCGTGGCCGGAGGCATGACTCCGTTCGCCAGCAAGGACTCGATCATGGTCATTCGCCAGCGGCCCGAGGGAGGAACCCCGCTTCGTATCCGCTTCTCCTACGATTCGCTGGTGCAACTGAAAGGGCGCGGCGCGGCGTTCCGCCTCCAGGGAGGCGACGTCGTCGTCGTCAACTGAGCATGATCGTGCCCCTGTTCACGGCGCTTCTCGTGCTGGCCTCCGGCCAGGTCGACGCAACGAGTGAGCGGCGCCCGGGCGAGTCCGAGGAACCGCCGTTGGAGGACACCCAGCCCCCAGAGGTGGCCCGGACCCTCACGGATTCCTCGGAGGTGACCGGACCAGCTGGCGTCCCGTTCGTGCCCACCGTCGGTTCTCCCGCCGGGCGGACGCGCGGCGTCTTCCTGGACCTGGCGGTCCTGTCCGAGCTCAGAACGCGGACCCTGAGCGACGCCGGCGGTTCGACGATCTGGGGCACCGACGTCGAGGTGACCCCGGGTATCGCCCTCGACATTGGCACGACCGACCTCACGCTCTCCATCGGCTACGCTCCGCGTCTCAGCGTGCCCTTCAACGTGGGGAGCTTCGAGCTGGCGGTGCTCAATCGCGCCACGCTCAACGCCGAGTGGCGTGTCGATCCCCTGTGGACCGTGACCGGGCTCGGCATCTTCGTGGTGGGCGACTACTCCCAACTCATCCCGGCCTCCACGCCTGGCGGTGCCGGCCCACCACCGCCGATCCTGAATCCGGTCCGGTCCTTCCAGACCTATCCGTACGTCGGGATCGACACCCAGCTCAGGCTGGACGGCGTACTCTCGCGGCGTACGCGCGTTCGCGTTGCCGGCGGATACTTCGACGTGGGGGGCACCGGACCGGTCGGCGAGGCGAACCAGCCCCGAAGCTGGGGCCCCCAGGCAGAGGGCGCCTTCGCGTGGGACGCATCGCAGGAAGCCACCTTCACCACGACCGCCGCCGGGCAGGACTGGATAATGTCGGGGGACTACTCGATCCTGATCGGCACGTTCACCGAGGCCTGGAGGCAGGCCTGGTCGAGCGAGTTCGACACGACCGCTTCGTTGGGGGCGGGCATCGCGAACCGAGACGTCGAGAGCTCGACGGCAGCAAACCACGTGATGCCGGTTGCCGGGCTCAAGCTGGACTACCACCCGCAGTCGCGTCGGGAGGTTCATCTCACCCTCGACGCCGCCCTCGCTCCCTACGTCGACACCTACCTGCGCATCCCGTATCAGCGTCTTACGGCGGGAATCGGGCTCGACTGGCGCCCGTCGGACGCATGGCGTGTGGGGGCGAACCTGGCTGCTGCGCTGGCCCCGTCCTCGGTGCGCGCACCGGATTCCTACGGGGTCGCGGGCGCATCGGCGAGCTATGCTCCGGTGCCGTTCCTGGTGTTCACCGTCGGGGGCTTCAGCCAGGTGGTGTTCCAGGGCGCCACCACGGTCACCGGAACTTTCAGGCAGTGGTCGGCCTACTTTTCCGTCGCTCTCCGCGATCGCCTGTCGCTCTAACTGCCCTTCCCCGCGGTGCCTCCCAAGTGGGGGCGCGGAACGGATCCTTCGCCCCTCTTGGGCCGTGAGCAGGATCCGCCCAGCAGTAAAAACACGCATATTCGCGGCCACTTACCGAAATTGCTCGTGCAATGTCGCCAAGTGGAGTCGGTGTATCCGACGCCCCCCCCGTTGTACCTACTTCTGCGTACAGACTACGCGGGACATTCAACGGACGCCTGATCGCGCTAACTACCTGTCATCACCGGTCGGGGGGCAGGCCAGATCATGAGGAACCGAGTCGTCGAGGGCACCGTCCGTCTTCTTGACATCCTGTGCATCGTCGCAGCGGTGCCCGCGGCTTATTTCCTGCGCGACGTGCTGCCGGTGAAGGTGAGAGGGCCGCTGATCCCGCTCTCGGAGTACTGGCCGTTCCTGGCCCTGACGCTGCTCCTCTGGCTCTCGGCCGCGTGGTTCTTCCGGGTCTACATCAGCTTCCGAACCCGCACGGTCTGGCCCGAGATCGGCCGCATCGCGAAGGCGCTCGTGGCTGTCGCCGTGTTCCACATCGCGGCCATCTTCTTTTTCCGCCTGCACGAGGATGTGTCCCGGCTGTTCTTCGGAGTCTACTTCGCGGTCTCATTCACCCTTCTCGCCGGGAACCGAACTGTCCTGCGCCGGGTCGCCCACTCAGTCCGCCGCAACGGCCACAACACCCGGGTCTTCGCCATCGTTGGCTCCGGGGACCTCGCCCACGACGTCCTCCGGACCGTCGAGGATCACCCTGAGTGGGGTATGCTGTTCGCCGGCCACGTGCTCGAGGCACAGGGCGCGGGCGACCCGAGGCCCGACCTCATCCTTGGCACCATCGCCCAGCTTGGGCAGATCCTGGACGACAACGTCATCGACGAGGTGATCTTCGCCGTTCCCCGGGAGCGACTCTCCGACGTCGAGGGCGCGTTCCGCCTGTGCCAGGAGCAGGGCGCCAACGCTCGGGTCTGCCTCGACCTCTTCGATGTCCAAGGCGCCCACGTCGCGCTCGGCGAGATGGACGGGCTCCCCATGCTCGCCTTCACGAGCGCACCCACCGACGAGGTTGCGCTGCTCTTCAAGCGCGCCTTCGACGTGGTCTTGAGCGCAGTGGCGCTCCTGGTCCTCTCCCCGGTCTTCGTGGCGACGGCGCTGGCCGTCCGGTTCGACTCCCCCGGTCCGATCTTCTTCCGCCAGACCCGCGTCGGCAAGAACGGGCGCCCCTTCAAGATGCTCAAGTTCCGCAGCATGCACGTCGACGCCGAGGCTCGCCTCGAATCGCTGCGGGCGATGAACGAGGCCTCCGGCCCCGTGTTCAAGATGCGGAACGATCCGCGCACCACCCGCGTCGGCCGCTTCATCCGCCGGACTTCACTCGACGAGTTGCCCCAGTTCCTGAACGTCCTCGCCGGGGAAATGAGCATCGTCGGTCCCCGGCCGCCGGTACCGGCCGAGGTGAAGCAGTACCAGCGCTGGCAGCGGCGCCGCCTCAGCGTGAAGCCGGGAATCACCTGCACCTGGCAGGTGAGCGGCCGCTCCGACATCTCCTTCGAACAGTGGATGAAGCTCGACCTCGAGTACATCGACACCTGGTCCCTCTGGCAGGACGTCCAGATCTGCTTCCGGACCCTGCCCGCCGTGCTGCTATCCCGTGGCGCGCACTGACCGCCCCGCCGCGGCACGCGCAGGCATGCGGGCGGCCTTGCCGGCCTCGTGGATCGTTGCCGCGGGCTAGGGTTTACTCGGCACTGGCAGTACGATGACCGCGGGCCTGGTGGCTCGCGGCGCGATGTGCGTCCATGGGGGCCGAATGTCCATGATCAGGGGAATGGGATGATCGCAGCCACTCCGGCGGGAATCCACGCGCGGTGCCGGTTCTGCGGCGAGCCACTTCACGACACCGTGGTCGACCTCGGGATGTCGCCCCTCTGCGAGAGCTACGTTCGGCCCGATCGGCTCAACGCCGCGGAGACGTTCTACCCGCTCCGCGTGCAAGTGTGCAGAAGATGCTGGCTCGTGCAGCTCGAGCAGTACGTCAGCGCCGAGGACATCTTCTCGGAGTACGCCTATTTCTCGTCCTTCGCGGAAAGCTGGGTGCAACATGCCCGCACGTATGCCGAGAGAATGGTGGCTCGCCTCGGACTGGGTGCACGGAGCCAGGTCATCGAGGTGGCGAGCAACGACGGCTACCTCCTCCAGTGGTTCGTGAACGCCGGCGTGCCGGTGCTGGGGATCGAGCCGGCCGGGAACGTGGCAGCCGCGGCCGAGACGAAGGGGGTCCCCACGCTGGTGCGGTTCTTCGGTACGGAGTTGGCCGGGGAGCTCGCGGCCAAGGGGCAGCGCGCAGATCTCCTGGTCGGCAACAACGTCCTCGCGCAGGTCCCCGATCTGAACGACTTCGTGGCTGGCCTAAAAGTTGTGCTCGCACCGCAAGGCCTGCTCACCTTGGAGTTTCCCCACGTCCAGAAGCTCATCGCCGGGAACCAGTTTGACACCGTCTACCATGAGCACTTCTCCTACTTCTCGCTCCATACCGCCCAGGCAGTCTTCGCCCAGCATGGCCTGGTGGTCTTCGACGTCGAGGAGATCCCCACTCACGGGGGGTCATTGCGCATCTTTGCTCGGCATGCGGAGGACGGCACCAAGCCGGTGGAGGCCACCGTGGCGGCGCTCCTCCAACGCGAGGAGAACTTTGGCCTCACTCGCGCCGATCGCTACCACGCCTTCGCCACACAGGTGGAGGAGACGAAGCGAGGCATTCTGGACTTGCTCATCCGGTTGAAACGAGACGGGAAGCGCATCGCGGGTTACGGCGCCCCGGGCAAGGGCAACACCCTTCTGAACTACTGCGGCGTGCGGACCGACTTCCTCGACTTCACCGTGGACCGGAATGACTATAAGCAGGGGAAGTTCCTGCCCGGCACCCGCATTCCCATCCTGGCTCCAGCCGAGATCGCGCGTCGCAAGCCCGACTACGTCTTCATTCTGCCCTGGAACGTCAAGGACGAGATCATGGCCCAGATGGCC
>DAIEMM010000148.1 GCA_027349605.1 Anaeromyxobacteraceae bacterium | reverse complement strand
GATCGCCGGCAAGCGGGTCGGAATCGCCCGCGGGACGAACGGGGAGTTCTTCCTGGACTCCCTGATGGTGCGCCACCGGGTCGCGCGCGACTCCGTCGTCGTATTCGACCTGAAGCCGGAGGAGATGGCGGACGCGCTGGCCGGGGGCGCCGTCGACGCGATCGCCATCTGGAGCCCGATCAGCGGGCGGATCCAGAAGCGCCTGGGGGACGGCGTGCGCACGTTCTCGGCCGAGGATCTCTACTTCGAGAGCTTCGGCCTCGTCGGGACCCCGGAGCTCGTGAACGTGCATCCGGATCGGGTGGAGAAGGTCCTCCGGGCGCTGCTCCGGGCCGAGTCGTTCGTGCGAAGCCATCCGGATCGGGCGCGGTCGATCGTGGCCCGGGAGGCGGGCCTGGATCCGGAGGAGGTGGCCGCCATCTGGAAGGTCTTCGCGTTCCAGCTCCGGCTCGACCAGAGCCTCCTTCCGCTCATGGAGGAGGAGGCTCGCTGGGCCATCCGGAGCCGGCTCGTGCCGCCCCAGGAAACGCCCAACTTCCTCCGGTCCGTCGCGGTCGAGCCGCTGCGGACCGTGAACCGCGACGCGGTCACCGTCATGCGGTGAGCCGACGATGCGCCTTCGCAAGCGATTCCGGGCCAGCGCGGCGATCTCCCTCGGCGCGATCCTGCTGCTCGCGCTGCTCCTGGGGAGGTCCTACCTCGCCGCCCGGAAGGCCCAGGCGGAGGAGGGTGTCGCGCGCAGCCTGGAGAATCAGATCCTGGAGCGCGCCATCGTTCGGGACGAGTACCTGTTCCGCCGGGAGGCGAGGGCCCGGCAGCAGCTCGAGATGAAGACCGATCGCATCCAGGGGCTCCTGGCCCGGGCACGCGCGACCTTCCAGGGCGCCCGGGAGGTGGAGGTTCTCGACGAGATGGACAGGAGCTTCCAGCGCGGCAACGCTCTCACCGCCGAGCTCGTCGCCCTCCTGGGTCCGGACGGCGGCACAGGGAGGGCGCGGGCGGATGCTCTCGACCTCGAGGGCCGGATGCGCACCGAGATCCTCCGGCTGACGCACGAGCTGTATTCGCGGGCCGACGCGCTCGGCGGGTCGGCGGAGGCGCGTGCGCGCGCCACCGGGAAGCAGACCGCGGCACTGGCCATCGCGCTGGTGGCGCTGGCGCTCGCCGTCACCACCGTCAACGCCTTCCAGTCGACCCGCCTCGTGGAGGAGCGCGTGGAGCGCCTGCGGCGAGGGGCCGAGCGGGTGGCCGCCGGCGAGCTGGACCACCGCATCGCCATCGCGGGCGACGACGAGCTGGCCGACCTCGGCCGGACCTTCGACGCCATGGTGGTCCGCCTCCAGGCGAGCTACGCCAGCCTGGAACGATCCAACCGCGAGCTGGAGGCGTTCAGCTACTCGGTCTCCCACGACCTGCGGGCACCGCTCCGCCACGTCACCGGGTTCGTGGGGCTCCTCCGGGCGCACGCGCCGGATTCACTGGACGCGAAGAGCCAGCACTACCTTGGCGTCATCTCCCAGGCCGCGACCCGGATGGGGCAGCTCATCGATGATCTCCTGACCTTCTCGCGCATGGGCCGGGTCGAGATGAAGCGCGGGCCGGTGCCGCTCAACGCCCTCGTCGGGGAGGTGGTCCGGGATCTCGGCCCCGAGACCGCGGGGAGGGAGATGGTCTGGGACATCGCTCCCCTGCCGGTGGTGGAAGGCGACGCCACGATGCTCCGCCAGGTCTGGACGAACCTCATCGCCAACGCGGTCAAGTTCTCCCGGACGAGGACGCCCGCCCGGATCACGATCGGAGCGAGATCCGGCGGCCCCGGCGAGGTCCACGTCTACGTCCGGGACAACGGCGTGGGCTTCGACATGAAGTACGCCGCCAAGCTGTTCCAGGTCTTCCAGAGGCTGCATTCCTCGGAGGACTTCGAGGGGACCGGCATCGGTCTCGCCAACGTCCAGCGCATCGTGAGCCGCCACGGAGGGCGGGTCTGGGCCGAGGGCGTCGTGGACGGCGGCGCGACCTTCTGGATGTCCCTTCCCGTTCGAGGAGCCTGAACCATGCCGGTCGAGGTGAGACGCATCCTGCTCGTGGAGGACAGCCCGAACGACGCCGAGCTGACCCTCGTGGAGCTGGGCAAGCACATGCACCCGGACCACATCGTGCACGTGAAGGACGGCGAGGGGGCGCTCGACTACCTGCACCGGCGCGGCCGGTACACGGGACGCCCGACCGGCAATCCGCTCGTGGTGCTCCTCGACCTGAAGCTGCCCAAGGTGGGAGGCCTGGAGGTCCTGCGGGAGGTCAAGGGAAGCCCGGCCCTCCGGGCGACGCCGGTGGTCGTCCTGACCTCGTCCCGGGAGGAGAGCGATCTCGTGGCGAGTTATGACCTCGGGGTGAACGCCTACGTGGTCAAGCCGGTGGGCTTCGAGGCGTTCGCCCGGGCGATCCGGTCGCTCGGCCTCTTCTGGGCCATCCTCAACGAGCCACCGCCGGACCCGGACGAATAGGCGTCGGGCGCGCGCCACCCTTCCCGGGAGGCGCCATCAGCGCCCGAGCGCCCGGGACAGCGACGCCACGAACCGGCGCACCCGCTCCGCCCGTGCCTTGCGCGATCCGCCCTGGGCGATGCGCTGCACGATGGCGCTGCCCACCACCACGCCGTCGGCCAGCTTCCCGACGGCCCGGGCCTGCGCCGGCGTGCCCACCCCGAAGCCCACCACCACCGGGACGGGGCTGCGCTTGCGCACCGCCGCCACCTTTGCGCCCAGGTCGGCGGGCAGGGAGGCGCGCGCGCCGGTGACGCCGGTCACCGAGACGAAGTAGACGAAGCCGGTGGCCGCGTCGCAGGCGGCCGCCACCCGGGAGGGCGTGGAGGTGGGGGCGAGCAGGAAGACCAGCTTCACGCCCCGTGCGGCGGCGGCGGAGCGGAAGGCGCGGGCCTCCTCGGGGGGCAGGTCGGGCAGGATCAGCGCGTCCACGCCGGAGGCGACGCAGGCGTCGAGGAAGCGCTCCTCCCCGTAGGCCAGCACCGGGTTCACGTAACCCATCAGCGCGATGGCCGCGGGGGTCCGGCGCCGCACCTCGGCGGCCAGCTCCAGGCAGGAGGCGATGCTGGTCCCGGAGCGCAGGGCCCGCTCGCCCGCGCCCTGGATGGTCTTGCCGTCGGCGATGGGGTCGGAGAAGGGCATCCCGATCTCGAGGATGTCGGCGCCGCCCGCGGCGCAGGCGAGCGCCATCTCCCGGGAGGTGGCGAGATCGGGATCGCCGGCCATGACGTAGGTGACGAGCGCCGCGCCGCGGCGCTTCGCCGCGGCGTCGAAGGTCGCCCGGATGCGGTCGGGAGAGGAAGTCACGAGGGCCTCCGCTTGCCTGTCGCGGGGCGCTTCCGGGGACCAGTCGCGGGCCGCCTTCCCGCCGGTCGCCGGCGCTTCCCGCTGGCGGCCCGCTCCTGCCTCGCGGCCAGCTCCCGCCGGACGTGGTCGATGTCCTTGTCCCCCCGCCCCGAGATGTTCACCAGCAGCAATCCCTTCGGCCCGAGCTCGCGGGCCAGGTCCTTCGCCGCCGCCACCGCGTGGGCGGTCTCGAGCGCCGGGATGATGCCCTCGGTGCGGGCCAGGTATCCGAGCGCGTCGAGCGCCTCGTCGTCGGTGGCCGTGCGGAGCTCGATCCGCCCCTGGTCCTTGAGCCAGGAGAGCTCGGGCCCGACGCCCGGGTAGTCGAGGCCGGCGCTGATGGAGTGGGCCTCGACGATCTGCCCGTCGTCGTCCTGCAGGAGGTAGCTCCGCGACCCGTGGAGCACGCCCGGGCGCCCGAGTGCCAGCGCCGCCCCGTGCTTGCCGGAGGCCAGGCCGAGCCCGGCCGCCTCGACGCCCACCAGCCGCACCGCCCGATCGGGGATGAACGCGGAGAAGACCCCCATGGCGTTGGAGCCGCCGCCCACGCAGGCCACCACCGCGTCGGGCAGCCGCCCGGCGACCTGGAGGACCTGGGCGCGGGCCTCCTCGCCGATGACCGACTGGAAGTCGCGAACCATGGCCGGGTAGGGGTGCGGCACGGCCACCGAGCCGATGACGTAGTGGGTGTCCCGCACGTTCGTGACCCAGTCGCGGATGGCCTCGTTCATGGCGTCCTTCAGCGTGCGCGACCCCGACTGCACCGCCACCACCCGCGCGCCGAGCAGCTGCATCCGGAAGACGTTCAGGGCCTGGCGCTCCACGTCGAGGGCGCCCATGAAGACGTCGCAGGGCATCCCGAAGAGGGCCGCGGCGGTGGCCGTGGCCACGCCGTGCTGGCCGGCGCCGGTCTCGGCGATGATGCGCCGCTTGCCCATGCGGCGCGCCAGCAGCACCTGCGCCAGCGTGTTGTTGATCTTGTGCGCGCCGGTGTGGCACAGGTCCTCGCGCTTCAGCACGATGCGGCAGCCGCCCGCCTCGGCGCCCATGCGCAGCGCGTCGCCGAGCGGCGTGGGGCGCCCGGCGAAGCGCGTGAGCAGCCGGGTCAGCTCCTCGGCGAAGACCGGGTCGCGCCGGGCCTGCTGCCAGGCCTCGGTCAGCTCGTCGAGGGCCGGGACCAGCGTCTCGGGGACGTAGCGCCCCCCGTAGGGGCCGAAGTGGCCGGTGGCGTCGGGGACGGTCATGGGAAGCGCACCTCGCTGACGGCGTCGACGAAGCGGGACATCTTCCCCGCGTCTTTCACGCCTGGTGAAGACTCGACGCCGCTGGCGACGTCGACCGCCCAGGGACGGACCTTCCGGACGGCCTCGGCGACGTTCTCCGGCGTGAGGCCCCCCGCCAGGATCACCGGCGCCACCTCGGAGACCCCCTCGGCGAGCGACCAGTCGAAGGGCTCGCCGCTGCCGCCGTGACCGCGCGACGGGGTGTCGAGGAGGAAGGCCTGGACCTCGTAGGAGAGGAGCTTCGAGAGCGTCCGGACATCGTCCACCGGGATGGCCTTCACGACCGGCAGGGGCAGGCGGGAGCAGAGCTCGGGCGGCTCGTCGCCGTGGAGCTGGAAGACCTGGATGCCCGTCTCGGCCGCGATGGCCCGCATCTCCCCCTCGGACTGGTTCACGAAGACCCCCACCGGCGTCACGAAGGGCGGCAGGCGGGAGATGATCCGCTGGGCCGCGGCGGCGGTCACGTGGCGCCTCGAGCCCGGCCAGAAGTTGAACCCCAGCGCGTCGGCGCCCAGGCGGGCCGCGTCGAGCGCGTCGTCGAGGCGGGTCACGCCGCAGATCTTGATGCGCACCCGGGTCACCGCGCCGCCTCCATCTCCACGAGCAGGAGGCCCGGGTCGGGCGCGCGGACCAGCGCCTCGCCCACCAGGAAGTTGGCGGCCCCGCTCCGGCGCAGCCGCGCCACGTCGGCCGGGGTGCGGATGCCGCTCTCGGAGACGCCGCGCACGCCCGCCGGCAGCGCCGGGAGCACCGCCTCGCTGGCCGCGAGGTCCACCCGGAACGTCCGCAGGTCGCGGTTGTTGACGCCCACGATGCGGGCGCCCGCCGCCACGGCGACCTCCGCCTCGGCGAGGTCGTGCACCTCCACCAGGGCGGAGAGGCCGAGCGCGGCGCAGTCGTCCAGGCGACGGCGCAGGAGGTCGCCCGGGAGGGCCGAGACGATGAGCAGGGCGGCGTCGGCGCCCCAGGCCCGGGCCTCGAGGAGTTGGTAGCGGTCGAGCACGAAGTCCTTGCGGAGGAGCGGCACGTCGACCCGCGCCCGCGCCGCCGCCAGGTCGTCGAGGGAGCCGCCGAAGCCCGGGCCGTCGGTGAGGACGGAGACGGCAGCCGCCCCGGCCGCGGCGTAGCGTGCGGCCTGCGCCGGCGCGTCGAGCCCGGCGTCGATGGCGCCGGCCGACGGGCTCGCCCGCTTCACCTCGGCGACGATGCGCACCGGGCCCCCGGGCGCCGAGAGCGCGTCCTCCAGGCTGCGGGGGCGCGGCGTGGCGAGCGCGCGAGCCTCGAGTTCCCGCTCGGAGAGCACCGCCCGGCGAGCCGCCACCTCGCGCGCCTTGCGCGCCAGGATCTCCTCGAGGATGGTCATCCGCGGCTCATGACGGCCAGCCGCTCGAGCTTCTCGAGCGCCGCGCCCCGGTCGATGGAATCCGCCGCCACGCGGGCGCCGGCGCGCAGGTCGGGCGCCGCACCCGCGGCGACCAGCGCCGCGGCGGCGTTCGCGAGCACCGCGTCGCGCGGGCCCCCCTTCGCCCCGGAGAGGACGTCGCGGGTGATGCGGGCGTTCTCGTCGGCGTCGCCTCCGGCGAGCACCGTGGCCGGCCAGCGCCGCACGCCCAGCTCCTCGGGGGTGACGTTGAAGATCCGCACCGCGCCGTCCTTCACCTCGGCCACGTGGGTGGTCCCGGTGACGGCGATCTCGTCGAGCCCCTCGCCGTGCACCACGAAGGAGTGGACCGAGCCCAGCGCCGCGAGCACGCCGCCGATGACCGGAACCCAGCGCGGCTCGTAGACGCCCATGACCTGGTAGCGCGCGCCGGCCGGGTTGGCGAGCGGTCCGAGCAGGTTGAAGACGGTGCGGATGGCGAGCTCGCGCCGGATGCCGGCCACCGCCTTGAAGGCCGGGTGGAGCCGGGGCGCGAAGAGGAAGCCGATCCCGAGCTCGGCGATGCAGCGCTCGACGCGCTCCCGGGGAGCGTCGACGTCGACGCCCAGGGCGGCGAGGACGTCGGCCGACCCGCACCTCGAGGAGACGGAGCGGTTGCCGTGCTTGGCCACCGCCACTCCGGCGCCGGCCACCGCGAAGGCGGCGGTGGTGGAGATGTTGAAGGTGTTCTGCCCGTCGCCGCCGGTGCCGCAGGTGTCGACGAAGACCTCCCGGTCGACCCGGACCCGCTCGGCCCGCGCTCGCATCACCTGGGCCGCGCCGGCGATCTCCTCGACGGTCTCCCCCTTGAGCCGGAGCGCGGCCAGGAAGGCGCCCACCTGCGAGGGCGTGGCGCCGCCGTCGGCGACCTCGCCCATGAGCTCCACCATCTCGGCGCGGGAGAGGTCCTTCCCGGCCACGAGCCGCCCGATGGCCTGCACGATCACGGCTGCCTCCCGGCCCGCACGCGGGCCAGCCAGTTCCCGAGGAGCGCCTTGCCGTGGCCGGTGAGCACCGACTCCGGGTGGAACTGCACTCCCTCGACGTCGAGCCGGCGGTGGCGCAGCCCCATCACTTCCCCCTCGCGCGTCCAGGAGGTGACCGAGAGCACGCGCGGCAGGGTCTTCCGCTCCACCACCAGCGAGTGGTAGCGCCCGGCCTCGAACGGGGAGGGCAGCCCGGCGTAGATCCCGTCGCCCTCGTGCAGCACCGGGCTCGACTTCCCGTGGACGATGCGCCCGTTGCGCACCACCCGGCCGCCGAAGGCCTGGCCGATGGCCTGGTGCCCCAGGCAGACGCCGAGGATGGGTATCGTCCCGGCGAGCGCGCGGATGGCCGTGAGGCTCACGCCCGCCTCGTCCGGCGTGCAGGGTCCCGGGGAGACCACCAGGCCACGCGGGC
Source organism: Anaeromyxobacteraceae bacterium (assembly GCA_027349605.1). Taxonomy (GTDB): domain Bacteria; phylum Myxococcota; class Myxococcia; order Myxococcales; family Anaeromyxobacteraceae; genus CAIOAK01. Next base: position 980 of record DAIEMM010000148.1, on the reverse strand, counting down.
GCAGCTTGCGGATGCCGGCCACGTCGATGGCGTCGTTGCGGAACACGCGGACGTCGGCGCCCAGCTCGCCCAGGTACTGGACCAGGTTCCAGGTGAAGGAGTCGTAGTTGTCGACGAGGACGAGGCGGGGCTTCACGTGCCGGTCCTCCCTCGCCGCCGCGCCCGCCGAACCGGCTCGGCGCCCTTCACCGGCGAGGCCTTGCCGTCGAGGTCGCGCGACTCGGCCTGGGCCACCGCCGTGAAGAGGGCGCGGGCCTTGTTCACCGTCTCCTGGTACTCCGCGGCCGGCTTCGAGTCGTAGACCAGGCCGGCGCCGGCCTGCACCGAGATGCGCCGCCCGGACTGCATGAGGGTGCGGATGGCGATGAACATCTCCATGTCGCCACCGCGGTCGAAGTAGCCCACCGCGCCCGCGTAGGGGCCGCGCCGGGCGGGCTCCAGCTCGTCGATGATCTCCATGGCCCGGACCTTGGGCGAGCCCGACACCGTTCCGGCCGGGAACCCGGCCCGCAGCACGTCCACGGAGTCCAGGCCGGTCGCGAGCCGCCCCTTCACCTCGGAGACGAGGTGCATGACGTGGGAGTAGCGCTCCACCGTCTTCAGCTGGGTCACCCGCACCGAGCCGACGGCGCTCACCCGCCCCACGTCGTTGAGCCCCAGGTCCACGAGCATGACGTGCTCGGCGTTCTCCTTGGGGTCGGCGCGAAGCTCCTCCTCGAGCCGGCGGTCCTCCTCCGGGTCCTTGCCGCGGCGCCGCGTCCCGGCGATGGGGCGGAGGGTGACCTCGCCGTCCTCGAGCTTGACGAGGGTCTCGGGGGAGCTGCCCACCAGCGCCTGGGTCCCGTTCTGGAGGTAGAACAGGTACGGCGACGGGTTCACCCGGCGCAGCGCCCGGTAGACCTCGAAGGGCGGCACCGAGACCTCGGCGTCGAAGCGCTGGGAGAGCACGATCTGCTGGCAGTCGCCGGCCTTCACGTACT
>DAIEMM010000124.1 GCA_027349605.1 Anaeromyxobacteraceae bacterium | reverse complement strand
GTCGGCTGCGATTGCGGGAGACGCGACGGCGACGAGGGTCAGGAGCAGGAGAGTTCGCATGGATGTCACGGATAACGAGGCGACGCGCCGCGCGCGTGGGGATTCGGAGGCCGTCGCTATCCCCGCGAATCCCAAGGGGGTTCTGCCGTGTAAGGCCGCCGCACACCCGGTACTCCGTTGACACCCCCCGTCGCCACCTGTTACCCGTCGGGTCAACAGGGGACAGCATCGGGGGCGTAAGCGCCCTTGACCCAGCCCTTCTCGACCGAATGCCCACGACCCCCGACACCCGCCAGTACACCCTCATCGTGGTCAGCGACCACTCCCAGGCTGTGCGGAAGTTCCGCATGCCGCGGCGCTGGCTGAAGCGAGGGCTCCTGGGCGGGGGCGCGGCACTGGTCGTCGGTCTCCTGACGGTCGCTCACTACTTCACGCTCCTCTCGGCGTCCTCGGAGAACCGGGTGCTGAAGGAGGAGAACGCCCAGCTCCGCTCGCAGGTGCTCCTCGTCCAGGAGAAGGTCGCCCACGTGCAGGCCACCCTCGATCGGGTGGAGCGCTTCGACGCCAAGCTCCGCAGCGCCGTCACCCACCTGCAGGACCCCGAGCGCAACCTGGCCATCGGCCCGGTCGACGCGCCGGAGGGCCCGGCCACGATGGCGCCGCCGGCAGCCAGCGAGAACCCCGCCGCGCTTCCCGGCCGCATCGCCTCCCTCGACACCGAGGCGCACCGTCAGGAGGCGAGCCTGCGGGAGCTCTCCGAGTACTTCGAGGACCAGAAGTCGATGCTCGCCTCCACCCCCGCCATCTGGCCCACCCAGGGCTGGGTGACGAGCGACTTCGGCGCCCGCCTCGACCCGTACACCGCCAATCGCACCATGCACCAGGGGCTCGACATCTCCACCCCGCACGGGCAGCCGGTGCTGACGCCGTCCGACGGGACCGTGGTGTTCAACGGGACCGAGGGCGGCTACGGCAAGGTCCTCGTCATCGACCACGGCTACGGCGTGAAGACCCGCTACGGTCACCTCTCGGAGACGTTCGTGCGGCTCGGGGAGCGGGTGGCGCGCGGCCAGAAGGTCGCCGCCGTGGGGAACACCGGGCGCTCCACAGGTCCTCACCTCCACTACGAGGTGCGGGTCAACGGAATCCCGGAAAACCCCCGGAAGTTCATCCTGGAGTAGCGGTGCCCGCCGCGGGGGTTCTCCCCGCCGGTTTGCTTTTGTCTGGCGCGGTGTTAGCTCGGAGGGTAGCTTCCGCGCGCCGTCGCCGGGAGCGATCGCGCCGCGCCCGCGGACTCCGGTCCGCCGCTCTGCCAGAGAGGGAACGATGCTGAACTGGACGCTTCGAAAGATCATGGGGACGAAGAACGAGCGCGAGCTCAAGCGCATGGCCCCCGTGGTGGCGCGCGTGAACGAGCTCGAGCCACGCATGAAGGCGCTCCGCACCGAGGAGATGCCCCGGCTCACCGCCGAGTGGAAGGAGCAGGTAGAGAAGGGGCGCAAGCTCGAGGACGTGCTCCCCGAGGCCTTCGCGCTGGTCCGCGAGGCGAGCATGCGGACCCTCGGCATGCGCCACTTCGACGTGCAGCTCATCGGCGGCAACGTGCTGCACGAGGGCAAGATCGCCGAGATGAAGACCGGCGAGGGCAAGACCCTCGTCGCCACCTTGCCCTGCTACCTGAACGCCCTCTCCGGCCGCGGGGTGCACGTCGTCACCGTGAACGACTACCTGGCCCGCCGCGACGCCGAGTGGATGGGGCGGCTCTACCGGACGCTGGGCATGCGCACCGGCGTGGTGGTCCACGGGCTCACCGACGCGGAGCGGCAGGACGCCTACGCCGCCGACATCACCTACGGGCAGAACAACGAGTTCGGCTTCGACTACCTGCGCGACAACATGAAGTTCCGCCTGCAGGACTACGTGCAGCGGGAGCTCAACTTCGCCATCGTCGACGAGGTGGACTCGATCCTCATCGACGAGGCCCGCACCCCGCTCATCATCTCGGGCCCCTCGGACGAGTCGAGCGAGAAGTACTACCAGGTGAACCGGCTCATCCCCTCGATGATCCGCGACGTCGACTTCACGGTGGACGAGAAGAGCCGCACCGTGGTCATGAGCGACGCCGGCGTCGAGAAGATGGAGCAGAAGCTCGGGATCCGGAACCTCTACGACCCCGAGCAGATCGAGTGGCTGCACCACGTCGAGCAGGCCCTTCGCGCCCACCACCTCTACCGGAACGAGGTGGACTACGTGGTCAAGGAGGGCGAGGTGCTCATCGTCGACGAGTTCACCGGCCGCCTCATGCCGGGCCGGCGCTGGTCCGACGGGCTCCACCAGGCCGTGGAGGCCAAGGAGGGCGTCAAGATCGAGGCCGAGAACCAGACGCTCGCCACGATCTCCTTCCAGAACTACTTCCGCATGTACTCGAAGCTGGCCGGCATGACCGGCACGGCCGAGACCGAGGCGGAGGAGTTCGCGAAGATCTACGACCTCGACGTGGTGTGCGTCCCCACCAACAAGGTCAACATCCGCGCCGACTCGGAGGACGTGGTCTACAAGACCGAGCGCGAGAAGTTCAACGCCATCTGCGACGAGATCGCGACCCGCCACGAAAAGGGGCAGCCCATCCTGGTGGGCACCGTCTCGGTCGCGAAGAGCGAGGTGGTGGCCTCCCTCCTCAAGAAGCGCGGGATCCCCCACAACGTCCTCAACGCGAAGCACCACCAGCGCGAGGCCGAGATCGTCGCCCAGGCCGGCCGCAAGGGCGCGGTGACCATCTCCACCAACATGG
>DAIEMM010000118.1 GCA_027349605.1 Anaeromyxobacteraceae bacterium | reverse complement strand
CTACGAGCTCTTCTTCGTCGCCGCCGCGGTCATGGCCATCCCGGGGATGATGTTCCTCCAGCGGGTGGCGCCGATCCAGCAGCGGGAGCTCCCCGAAGGGGAGGTGCCGCCGTCCTGAATGGCAAGGCCCGCCGGCTCTGGCTCAAGCGCCAGGTCGCCGTGGACAGGAGGGCGCGACCGGAAGCTACTTCGCCTCGCCCCTCGCCTTCGCCTCGGCGGCGAGCTCGCGCACCGAGAAGCCGGGGGTCTGGGTGTACTCGTCGGTTCCCTGGGTTCCGTAGGGGCGAGCCGCGGCCCGATCGGCCTTGAGGGCGGCGTCGGTGAGCCTCGACGGGCGCACCAGCCAGGGGTCCTTCTCGTAGGAGACGGGCGGCCCGCGCAGCAGCCGCTTCAGGTCGTAGATCTGCCCCTCGCGGGCGTACGTCGGCGCCGGGTGCTCGCCGGTGTCCATGCGGATGGCGTCCTTGGGGCACGCCTCCACGCAGAAGCCGCAGACCACACAGCGCAGCTCGTCGATGACGAACTGCTTCGGGTACTTCTCGATGGGGTCGCCCTCGACCTCCGCGGCCTCGATGTAGATGCACTGGGCCGGGCAGGCGGTCGCGCACATGTAGCAGGCCACGCAGCGGGGGCTCCCGTCGGGGCGCGGGACCAGCCGGTGCAGGCCGCGGTAGCCGGCGGGGTACGGCGCCTTCTCCTCCGGGTACTGGAGGGTGGTGACCCGGTTGGACGACCGGTCGCGCTCGAGGATGTCGGTGTTGGGGTCGCGCGAGAAGAAGGCGTTGCGCCAGAAGGTCTTCACGACGAGCCCGATGGCCCGGAAGATCTCCGGGAAGTACAGGCTCTCGCGGGTGTCTGCCGGGCGGTTGTCGATCTGGTAGGGCATGGCGTCAGTGTCCGGCGGCGTGGGCCGCGTGTCCGTGGGCGTCGCCGTGATCGTGGCCGCCGTGGGCGGCCTTGGGCTTGGAGACCGCCATCGTGATCCCGAAGATGGCCACGATCTCCACCACCCCGATCCAGGCCAGGACCTGGAGGCTCGGGTCGACGAGGACGGCGGCGGCGGTCACGAAGACGTTCACGAGGGCGCCGGGGAGGAGCAGCTTCCAGCAGAGGCCCTGGATCTGGTCGTAGCGGAAGCGGGGGAGCAGCCAGCGGATGACGAGCTGGAGCCAGGTGAGCAGGATGACCTTCGCGAGGAACGAGGCGGCGCAGACCGCCCCGAAGGCGAGCGGGTCGAGGTGGGCCTTGAGCCAGCCCTCGAAGAGGACGGGGTGCCAGCCGCCCAGGAAGACCGCGGTGGTGACGGCGGCCAGTATGACCACCTCGACGAACTCGGCCAGGAAGAGCAGGCCGAACTTCATCCCGGAGTACTCGAGGAAGTAGCCGACGATCTCGCTCTCCCCTTCCGGCAGGTCGAAGGGGGCACGCTTGGTCTCGGCGAAGGAGCTGGTGAAGAAGACCAGGAAGCCGAGCGGCTGGAGCAGGAGGCCGAGCGCCGGGACGGGGCCGAGGACCTCGACGCCCTGGGCGATCGCCATCGCCTGGAGATTCACGGTCCTGTAGGCGATCATCACGCCCACCAGGGAGAGGCCCAGCGAGACCTCGTAGCTGATCATCTGGGCGCTGGCGCGCACCGCGCCGAGCATGCCCACGCGGCTGTTGGAGGCCCACCCGGCCAGGGTGGTCCCGTAGACCGACAGGCCGGCCAGCGCGAAGATCCAGAGGAGCCCGGCGTCGGGGTTCGCGACCCACATGCCGACGGTCTGGCCGAGGGCCCGGACCTCGGGGCCCACAGGGACGACGGCGAAGAGCGCGAAGGTGGGGGAGAAGGCCAGCACCGGCGCCAGCTCGAAGAGGAACTTGGACCGCGCCGCCGGGTAGATCGACTCCTTGGTGAGCATCTTCAGCGCGTCGGCGAGCAGGTACGGGACGCCTCCCAGCGGGAACTTGCCCAGGACCAGGATGCGGTTGGCCCCGATGCGGTCCTGCATGGCCGCCGACCACTTGCGCTCGGCCACGGTGAGGAGCGCCGCGACCGTCATGAGCGTCACCGCCATGAGGGTGACGGCGTTCACGATGGCGCTCCCGAAGAAGCCGGGGAATCCCAGCGCCACGGCCCCCCGGGCCCCCAGGGCGGCCAGCGCATAGAAAGCGGCGAAGAGCCCGACGAGGCCGACGAGCACCGCCCCGATGACCAGCCACATGCCCACGAATCGCTTCACGGCGGTCTCCTCTCAGGGGTTCGGCAGCCGGCTCCACTCGACGTTTCCGTTGCCGTCGAGGGGCATGCGCTCGCGGTGCCCGGGCAGCCGCCCATCCACCGTTCCGGCGGCGAGGGGGACGAGCCCCTTGCGCCGGTCGATCGAGGGGAGCGAGCTCCACTGGAAGCCGGGGAGATCCCCGGCCACCCGCCGCCCCAGGTCCTCGTACACCTGCCGAGCGCTGCTCCAGCGCGACGAGAGGCCGAGCGCCCGGCCCACCTCGGCGCAGAGCCCCCAGTGCGGCAGGGACTCGCCCCGCGGCCAGTAGGCCAGCTCGAAGCGCTGCGGGCGACCCTCGAAGTTCACGAAGGTGCCGTCCGACTCGGGCGCGGGCGACGCGGGGAGGAGCACGGTGGCCGCGGCCGCCAGCTCGCACTCGTTCACGGCCTGGACCACCAGCGCCTCGGCCCGGGCCAGCTTGGCGGCGAGCTCCGGGGTGGCGAGGTCCGCCCCCACCGCCCAGACCGCCTTCACCTTGCCTTCGGCGACCGCCGCCGCCAGGTCGGAGGCCGGCTTCACCGCGAGCCCGAAGGCCCGGGCCACCATCGCGAGACCGGCCCGGTTGGGGTTCTGGTCGGCGCGGCGCAGGAAGTCGTCCTGCCAGCCGTCGCCCTGGCCGCCGACGTAGACCTCGGCGAGCTCGAGCCCGTCCCTGGCCACCAGCGCGGCCGCCAGGAGATCCTCGAGCGAGGCCGCGGGAGAGGCCAGCCAGGCCAGCGTTCCCTGGCCGGCGTGGGTGCGGAGCCGGGAGGCCGCCTCGGCCACGGCCGCGGCGCGCGAGGCCCTGGCCTTGCCCACCCGGGACTCGAGCACGCGCCCGTCGTTGAAGGGCTTGTAGGACAGCCGCCCCTCGTCGCACATCCACTCCTGGTTGACCTGGTCGTTCTCGCGGGGGCGGTAGCGGTAGGTGCCGTCCCGCATGTAGTCGAGGAACACGTTGCATCCGCGGGCGCAGCCGGTGCAGATCGACCGGGCGCTGGAGAGGAACCAGACGCGGCCGCGGAAGCGGAAGTCGGTGGAGGTGAGCGCGCCCACCGGGCACAGGTCGACCACGTTTCCCGAGTACCGGTCGTCGAGCGGCTGGCCGGGCGCGGTGGTGATGACCGAGTGGTTCCCGCGCGCGTCCACGCCGAGCTGCGGGTTCTTGCGGACCTCGCTCATGAAGCGCACGCAGCGGGTGCAGAGGATGCAGCGCTCCTGGTCGAGCACCACCAGCTTGCCCAGCGGGACGCGCTTGCCCAGCTTGACCTTGGGGACGTCGAGGCGGGAGGCGGTGGTGTCGTACTGGAAGTAGTAGTCCTGGAGCTTGCACTCGCCGGACTGGTCGCAGATGGGGCAGTCGACCGGGTGGTTCACCAGCAGGAACTCGAGGGTGGCGCGCTGCTGGTCCTTCACCTTGGGCGAATCGGTCTTGACGGCCACGCCCTCCGCGGCGGTCATCTGGCAGGCCGGCATGAGCTTGCCGCCCGGCGCGTTGGACATCTCCACCAGGCACATGCGGCAGTTGGCGGCGATGGAGAGCCGCTTGTGCCAGCAGTAGTAGGGGATGGAGACGCCCACCGAGGCGGCCGCCTCGATGATGTTGGTCCCGGGCTTCACCACCGCCTCGCGCCCGTCGATGGTGAAGGTCACCATGCCCGGGTTCTTGGGCGGGGGCGGCCCCGGGGGAGGCGCCGGCTTGGGGGGCGCGGCGGCGGCGGGCTTGGTCTCTTCGGCCATCTCGGGCTCCGGTGTCGCGGGTCGGGCGAGGCGCTACTGCTCGACCTCGCCGCCGATCATGTTGACGGTGTCGAAGGTGGGGATGAGGTCGGCGAGCATGTGCCCTTCCATGATCTGCGGCAGCGCCATGAGCATGTTCCAGCCCGGGGCGCGCACGCCCAGCTTGTAGGGGCGGCCGCCGCCGTCGGAGACGGCGTAGAACCCCAGCTCGCCGTTGGCCGCCTCGACGTAGGCGTAGGCCTCGCCGGCGGGGACCTTGATCCCCTCCATGATGATCTTGAAGTGGGCCATGGCACCCTCGATCGTGCCGTAGACCTCGGGCTTGGGAGGCAGCACGAAGCGCGGGTCGTCGGAGGCGATGGCGCCCGGCTGCATCTGCGCGAAGCACTGGCGGACGATGCGGTCCGACTGCTTCAGCTCCTCCATGCGCATGAGGTAGCGGTCGAAGTTGTCTCCGTTGGTGCCCACCGGGACGTCGAAGTCGAGCCGGTCGTAGACCAGGTAGGGCGAGGCCTTGCGCACGTCGTAGGGCTCGCCGGACGCGCGCAGGCAGGGCCCGGTGAACCCGTAGTCGATCGCGTCGGCGCGGGAGATGACGCCGGTGCCGCGGGTGCGGTCGATGACGATGCGGTTGCGGGTGAGCAGCCGGTCGATCTCGTCGGCCATCTCCGCGGCGCGGTCGAGGGTGCGCTCGACCTTCTCGCCCCAGCCCTCGGGGACGTCGCGGGAGACGCCGCCGACGCGCGCGTAGTTGGAGGTGAGGCGGGCGCCGCAGAGCTCGGTGAGCCGGTCCCAGATGAGGTCCCGGGCCTCCATGCCGTAGATGAGCACCGTCATGGCGCCCAGCTCGAGCCCCATGGCGGAGACCAGCGTGAAGTGGTCGCACATGCGGTGCAGCTCGGAGGTGATGACGCGCAGGTACTGGGCCCGCTCCGGGATCTGGAGCCCGCAGAGCTTCTCGACGGCCATCGCGTACCCGACGTTGTTCATGATCGAGGACACGTAGTTGAGCCGGTCGGTGTACGGGAAGACCTGCGTCCAGGTGACGTTCTCGCAGGTCTTCTCGAAGCCGCGGTGGAGGAAGCCGATGTCCAGCTTCATCCCGTGGATGGTCTCGCCGTCGAGCTCGACCACCGCGCGCACGGTGCCGTGCATGGCGGGATGGCTGGGCCCCAGGTTGACGAGCATCCGCTTCGACGGGAAGGGCGCGTCGAGGGGGCTCTCCGCCGGGACGGGGGGGACGACGAGGAGGTTGTCGCTTTCCTTGGCCATGATGGCTCCGTGCTACCCGCCCGTCGGGCCGGGGCCGCGGAAGGGCTCGTCGACGGTGCGCTCGGGGACGAGCGGCTGGCGCCCCCGCAGCGAGTAGTCCTTGCGCAGCGGGTGGCCGACGAACTCCTCGTACATGTAGAGGCGGCGGGGGTCGGGGTGCCCCTCGAAGCGGATCCCGTACATGTCCCAGCAGTAGCGCTCGTACCAGTTGGCGCCCTTCCAGATGGGGGTGACGCTCGCCAGCACCGGGTCGGACTCGGGGACGCCCACGCGCAGCCGGATGCGGTGGTTCTTCTTCGTGGAGTACATCTGGTACACGACGTCGAAGCGCGGCTCGGAGCCCATGTAGTCGGCGGCCGTGATGTACGGGGCCATGTCGAAGAGCATCTCCGGGTCCTCCTTGAGGAACCGGCAGACCTCCGCGATGGCCTCCTTCTTCACGAGCGCCACGTCGTCCCCGCCCTTGCCGGCGTAGGTCTCCGTCACGGCGTCGGGGAAGCGCTCCTTCAGCTTCTGGAGTGCGGCCTGGGACACGGTCTACCCCTTCGCCGGGAGCGCCGGCGCCTTGCCTTCGGTGAGCTGGTGCCGCTGATCCTGGATCTTCTGCTGCAGCATGATGATCCCGTCGAGCACCTGCTCGGGCCGGGGCGGGCAGCCCGGGATGTAGACGTCCACCGGGATGATGCGGTCGATGCCCTGCATGGT
>DAIEMM010000072.1 GCA_027349605.1 Anaeromyxobacteraceae bacterium | reverse complement strand
CCCGAGGCGCAGCTTCGAGAGGGCCGCCTCGAGGGGAATCCACCCGATTGCGGCGGTGGTCTGGACGACGTCGGGGCGAATGCGGCGCAGCTCCTCCACCATCCCCTTCATTCGCGTGTAGCCGAGGCGCTGCTCCGACTCGAGGACGTGGTGTCGCACCCCGCCCTCGAGCATCTCCTCGCTGCCCGGCGGCCTGGCCAACGAGTCGAACATGCCCTGAGTGTCGGTTCGCTGGTAGTAGGGGACGAGCTCCGTCGACACCAGGTGCACCTCGGCGCCGAGCCCGGCCAGGAACCGGGGCAGGCAGTTCTCCAGGTATCCCATGTCCCTGGCGTAGGTCTCGGAGAGGAGTGCAACTCGCATGATTAGGCGCCTTCGGCGTCCGTCAGGGCTCGCAGGCGGTGCGGCGCCACCGAGTACAGGATGACCAGGAAATATGCCAGGTCCCCGACGGCAGTTGCCGCGGCGAACCAGGCCACGGCAGCCACGAACGAGGTGCCAAGCGACGAGCAGGCCAAGATGGCCGCGAGCGGGAGGCCGAAGCGCACCACGTCGGCCACCCACTTCGCCTGTGGGACGCTGGAGAGCGAGATGGCGCGGCTGAGCGGGTTCGTGACCGTGCCGGAGATGGCGGCCGGAACCAGGCCGGTAATCGCCCACCCCGTCTGCGTCCACCCGGCGCCGAACACCCAGGGAGCCGCGAAGGGCGCCACCACCGCGACCGGCAGGTAGATCGCGAGCCCCGCGAGGAGGAGGTACGCCCCCCCCGTCAGGACCTCCCTCCGGCAGTTCCCTCCCCCGCCCCTGGCCGCCTCCACGATCCGGTGGTGGTAGACGTCGGCGACGGCGGCGCTGACCAGCGTGGCGGGAGCGAGGACCACCCGGTACGCCAGGAAGAACTGGCCGCCGCTCGAGGCACCGTATGCGGAGGCGAAGAGCGGCATGGGAAGCCCCCCCCCGACGGCGTCCACGAGGGACGACGGGAGGTGGAGCAGGGGGAACTGTCGGTAGGTGCGCAGGCATCGGCGGGCGACCTTCCCGTCGATCCCCGCGGCGGCGCTGCGGATCGCGCCCGACGCTCGCACGAAGAGCCGGCGGACGCCGAGGATGCGGCCGGCGAACTCCCCGGCGAGGAGCCCCACCCAGGTGCTCGTGGCCAGCGCGGCGAGCAATGGCGCCACGGCCCGCGCCGCTCCCTGCTGCACCAGCCCGCGGCTGATGGCGCCGAACTCCCCCTGCCGGACGCACCAGAACCGCAGGCTCGTGAAGGCCCCGGTCATGGCGAGCAGGATCCACAGGGCGAACGCGGCCCACCCCGGGAATGCCCGGTAGCCTCCCGCGCCGAGGTGGCAGACCAGCGCGAACGCGGCGGCCGCGACACCCGACGTGAACGGGAGCATCGCCAGGTTGAGGACGAGGAGCGTCCCGGCATCGGCTTCGCTCCTCGCAACGACGATGGCGAGGTCGTATCGCAGGGACAGGGCCACGGTCGCCATCCCCACGAACGCGAGGAAGAGTCCGAGCATCGCCATGGCATCCGGCCCGTACAGGCGCGTCCACAGCGGGGTCGCGGCGAAGACCAGCGCCTGCCCGAGCGCGGTTCCTCCACCGAGGGTGACGGCGCTCCTCGCGAACCGACTCCGGAGGATGGCTCCGAGCCTGGCGTTCACGCGCCCTCTTCTCCCGGCAGCATCCAGAAGAGCAGCATCATCAGCGCCAGTCCGCCGGTGAGCAGCGTGGTGAAGAGCGAGCCCTGGAGGAAGACCAGCAGGACGCCGATCAGCGCCGTCCCCGCGAATCGCAGAGGAAGGTGGAGCGCGACGGAGTCGAGGACCCCCAGCACCGCCCCGGCGGCGATCGAACTCAGCGGGATTCCGACGAGCCAGAGGCTCGCGATCCCGTCCTGGCCCCAGAGGCTCACGTTGGAAGTCTGCTGCGCGGTGTAGTAGTAGAAGCCGACCGTTCGGGGAATGTCGAGCACGTACGGGTACTTGAGGATCCAGTTGAGGCCGGTGATGTGGGACCCAT
>DAIEMM010000068.1 GCA_027349605.1 Anaeromyxobacteraceae bacterium | reverse complement strand
GACTTCCGCGCCGACGTCGACCGGGCGCTCACCTTCGGCGTCCTCGTGCGAGTTAATGCACCGGTAATTCAAGGCGCCGAAATGGCCAAAAACGAAGCCCCCGCCGTCTTGGTTTTCGCCAAGAACGACGGGGGCTTCTTCGAGTCGGGGCGACTGGATTTGAACCAGCGACCACTTGCACCCCAAGCAAGTGCGCTACCAGGCTGCGCTACGCCCCGGGTACGACAGGGACGCGATAGGTAACACTCGCGCCCCCGAGGGTCAACCGCTTCTCCGTACGAGGGAATTCGTCCGGATCGTCGAGCCCGCGGCCCCGCCGGGCTAGACTCCCCGGATGCCCGACAACGACCCCAGGCCGCCCTCCCGCCCCTCCGGACTGCCTCCGGGGACGGTGAGCTGGCTCGAGATCGACCTCGGCGCGGTCGCCTCGAACGTCCGCGCCTTCGCGGGACGGCTGGGCGGGGCGAAGCTCGCCGCGGTGGTGAAGAGCGAGGCCTACGGCCACGGCGTGGCGCTGGTGGCGCCCGCGGCCCTGCGCGCCGGCGCGTCCTGGCTCGCGGTGTGGGGCGCGAACGAGGGGATCCCGCTGCGGCGCCTGGTGGGCCCGGACGTCCCCATCCTCTGCCTCGGCCACACGCCGCCCCAGGACTTCGACGACGCCGTCGCCGCCGACCTGCGCCTCACCCTCTACGATCCGTCGGCCATCCCCGCGCTGGCGCGCGCCGCCCACAGGCAGGGCCGGACGGCGCGCGCGCACCTCAAGCTCGAGACCGGGACCCACCGGCAGGGGCTCGAGGCCGACGAGGCGGTGGCCCTGGCCCGCGCCGCCGCGGCCGAGCCGGGCGTCCTCCTGGAGGGCGTCTCCACCCACTACGCCGACATCGAGGACACCACCGACCACGCCTACGCCGAGTCGCAGATGGCCCGGTTCACGGAGGGTGTCGATCGGATCACGGGGGCGGGAGCCCGGCCCACGGTGCGCCACACCGCCTGCTCGGCGGCGGCCATCCTCTTCCCGAGGACGCACTTCGACATGGCCCGCGTGGGGATCGGGCTCTACGGCCTCTGGCCCTCCCGCGAGACCCTGGTCTCGGCCCGGGAGCGCGGGCTCTCCGGCTTCGCGCTCTCGCCGGTCATGACCTGGAAGGCGCTCTTGGCGCAGGTGAAGGACGTCCCGGCCGGCGGCTACGTGGGCTACGGACGGACCTGGCGCGCCCAGCGCCGCACCCGCATCGGGGTCGTCCCCGTCGGCTACTTCGAGGGCTACTCCCGCGCGCTCTCCTCCCGCGCCCACGTGCTGGTCCGGGGCCAGCGGGCTCCGGTCCTGGGCCGGGTCTGCATGAACATGTTCATGGTGGACGTGACCGACGTTCCGGGCGCCGCGGCCGGGGACGTGGCCGTCCTGCTCGGGCGCGACGGCGAGGAGGCCGTGTCGGCCGAGGCGCTGGCCGGCTGGGCCGGCACCATCCACTACGAGATCACGACGCGGGTGAACCCGCTCCTGCCGCGCGTGGCCGTGAACGCGACCTGACCTACTTCACCCAGGGCGAAACGGCCTTGAACTCCGGGGTGGCCGCCCGGTGGAGCAGGTCGAAGATGGCCGTCTCGGCGGTGGTCACCACCGCCCCGGCCTGGCGGCAGAGGTCGAGCCCCCGCACCCGGTGCTCCTCGGTCCGGCTCGACACCGCGTCGGCGCAGACCTGCACGTCGAAGCCCATGGCCACCAGGTCGCGGGTGGTCTGGAACACGCAGACATGGGTCTCCATGCCGGTGATCACCACCTGCTTCCGCCCGGTGGTCTCGAGCGTGCGCTGGAAGACCGGGTCGGCGCCGCAGGAGAAGTGCACCTTCTCGAGGGGAGGGGAGGGGAGGAGCTCGGCCAGCGCGGGGAGGGTGTGCCCGAGCCCCTTCGGATACTGCTCGGTGCAGAGCACCGGGAGACCGAGCGTCTTCCCGCAGTGGATGAGGGCCCGGGCGTACTTGACCAGGCGCGCCAGGGCCTCGGGCGGCATGGCCGGGGTGAGCCGGTCCTGCACGTCGACGACGAGGATCACGGTGCGGTCGCGGTGGAGCTTGGGGTGCGGCGCGGGCATGGCTTCCTCCGATCAGACGGCGTATCCGGCGGCGCCCGACGCTGCGGCGGCCTCCGGGTCGATGGCGACGTCCACACAGTAGACGGTCCCGGAGGCGAAGGCGCGGTCCAGGGCAGCCGGGAGGTCGGCCGGGGCGTCCACGTGCTCTCCCTGGCCGCCGAAGGCCTCGACCACCCGGTCGTAGCGGGTGGACGCGAGCCGCGTGGCCGGGCTCTTCTCCTCCCCGTACAGGGTCCGCTGGGGGATCAGGATCTGCCCCCAGGCGGCGTCGTTCCCGACCACCACCACCATCGGCAGATCGAAGCGGACCGCGGTCTCGAAGTCGAAGCCGTTGAGCCCGAACGACCCGTCGCCCTGGATGACCAGCACCGGCCGCTCCGGGGCCAGGGTCTTCGCGGCCAGGGCGAAGGGCGCGCCCACGCCCAGGCAGCCGAGCGGTCCCGGGTCGAGCCACCGCCCGGGGAGCGGCAGCTGGATGCTCTTCGCCGCGATGGCCACCACGTTCCCGCCGTCCGCGACGAACGTGACGTCGCCGGCCCGGCGGGCCGCGAGGTCGATCTCCTTGCCCAGCCGGAAGTGGTGGATGGGGCGCTGGTCGCTCTGCTCGAACGCCGCCTGCTTCGCGAGCTTGCCGGCCTCTCCGGCCCGCAGCCGCTCCCGCCAGGCCGCGGCGCCGGGTATGGCCCTCGCCCCGGCTTCCAGCTGGGTCAGCACGCTTCGCGAATCGCCCACGATGCCCACGTCGATGGCGCGATTCCGCCCGATCTCGGCGCCGTCCACGTCCACCTGGATCACCTTCGCGCCGGCGGAGAAGGTGGGCTCGCTGCCGTAACCCACCCGGAAGTCGAGAGGCGTCCCCACCCCCACCACCACGTCGGCCTCGCCGAGGGCCTCCTTGCGGGTGTGCTGGAAGAAGCCGGGGTGGCCGGGAGGCAGGCAGCC
>DAIEMM010000053.1 GCA_027349605.1 Anaeromyxobacteraceae bacterium | reverse complement strand
TCATCTCGTTGAAGAGGCCGCTCATGCCGCCCTCGGCGCTCGTGCCGTTGTCGCCCAGGATGTAGAAGACGAGCGTGTCGTCGTACTGCCCGGTCTCCTCGAGCGCGTCGACGAGGCGGCCGATCTCCACGTCCGCGTACTCGGCGAAGGCGGCGTAGACCTCCATCTGGCGGGCGAACAGCCTCTTCTCGTCGGGGCCGAGCTTGTCCCAGTCCTGGATGGCCTCCGGCTTGGAGGCGAGCCTCGTTCCGGGCGGGACCACGCCGAGTTGGATCTGGCGGGCCAGCGTCTCCTCGCGGACGCGGTCCCAGCCCTGATCGAACTTGCCCTTGTACTTCGCGATCCACTCCTTCGGGACGTGGTGGGGAGCGTGCGTCGCGCCGGGCGCGAAGTAGATGAAGAACGGCCGATCCGGCGTCAGCGCCTTCTGGAACTGCATCCAGGCGATGGCCTGGTTCGTCATGTCGTTCATGAAGTGGTACTTCGGGTCCCTGGGGATCTCCACCTGCGTCTGGTTGTGGTAGACGAGCGGCGCCCACTGGTTCGTCTCGCCCCCCATGAACCCGTAGAACTCGTCGAACCCGGATCGGTTCGGCCAGCGCGTGGTCGGGCCGGAGGGGCTGATCTCCCACGTCGGCGTCTCGTGGTTCTTCCCGAAGAAGGCGGTGCTGTAGCCGTTCAGCCGCAGCATCTCGGCGAGCGGTGCCACGCTGTCCGGGCGCTTTCCGGTGTTGCCCGGGAACGCGGTGGCCATCTCCGTGACCGCGCCCATGTTGTTGGTGTGGTGGTTGCGGCCGCTCAGCAGGGCGGTGCGCGTGGGCGAGCAGAGGGCCGTGGTGTGGAACTGGTTGAAGCGCAGCCCCTCGTTCGCCAGCCTGTCCGCGGTGGGCATGTGGATGGGCCCGCCGAACGCGCTCGGCATGCCGAAGCCCATGTCGTCGATGAGGATGATGAGCACGTTGGGCGCCCCCTGCGGCGCCTTCACCTCGAAGCGCGGCGGCGGGGTGGCCTTGCGTGCATCGAGCTCGGTGATGGGCGGAGCCGTCGGCTCCGGGATGGGCAGCACGGTCCGGTCGAGTGGCGCCGCGGTGGCCGCAGGAGCGGCTGCCGCCAGATGGGCAGCGCCGGCGAGAATCGAGGCCAGCAATCCACGCACGTACCGCGCAGTGACGGATCTCATGACCGGTCCCCCCTCGAAGGCCTTCCACCCTGTCACTCGAGGCGGAACCAGGCCAGTGTGCAGGTTGGGTTGCCTCGAAAGGCTCTGGATCCCGGACGGGGTCTAGGCGGGAGCCCGGCCGGGCCGGGATAGTTGCGCTCATGAGCCGCCTCGTCCTCCTCCTCGCCGCGCTGACGACCGCCGCCCCGTCCCTCGGATGGGCCGCCGACAAGGCGGGCTGCGCAGATCACGCGCTCTTCCCGACCCGCATGCCGGACTACTCCCTCGCGGACTGCAAGGTCGAGGAGTACGGGACGGTCTCCTTCCAGACGGCGAAGAACGCGAGGATCCAGACCCCGGTCGAGGGGAAGGTCACCTCCATCACGTACGCGTACACCGGTGCGCCAGGGAAGGAGCCGAGCGCTCTGGCGGTGGTGCGGAACTACGAGGCTGCCATCGCGAAGATCGGCGGGACCGTCGTCTACGTCGATCCGGCCCGGTGGGTGACCGCGAAGATCGTGAAGGACGGCCGGGAGGCCTGGGCCCAGGCCGAGAAGGGAAACGGGAAGATCTGGCTTCGCATCGTCGAGAAGAAGCCGATGGCGCAGTACATCGTCGCCGACGCCGCGGCCTTCGGGAAGGACATCCAGGCAACGGGCCACTTCGCGGTCTACGGGATCTACTTCGACACCGGCAAGTCGGAGGTGAAGCCCGACTCCAGGCCCGCCCTGGAGGAGATCGCGAAGCTCCTCGCGCAGGATCCGGGCCTCGAGCTGCTCGTCGTGGGCCACACCGACATGACCGGGTCGATGGACGCCAACCGGAAGCTCTCGCAGGCGCGGGGCGAGTCGGTGGTGCAGGCGCTCGTCTCCCAGCACGGCGTCTCCGCGGCGCGGCTGAAGGGATACGGCGTGGGGCCGCTCGCGCCCGTCGCCTCCAACGACACGGAGGAGGGGCGCGCGAAGAACCGCCGGGTGGAGCTGGTGAAGGAGTAGCCCGATCTGCCAACCGGGAGGCGCTATCAGGCCTCGACGCGGGAGCCCAGCAGGACGAGGAACTGGCGCATCCACTCCGGATGAGCGGGCCAGGCCGGCGCCGTGACCAGGTGGCCGTCCGTCACGGCGTTGGAGGCCGTGTCGTTCACCACGCCGAGGCGGCCGCCGGCCGCCGTGACATCGGGGCCGCAGGCCGGATAGGCGATGGCATGACGCCCCGAGAGGAGGCCGGCAGCCGCGAGGATCTGGGGACCGTGGCCGATGGCGGCGATGGGCTTCCTGGCCTTGTCGAACTCCTGGACGAGCTCGATCACCCGGGGGTTCAGTCGCAGGTACTCGGGCGCCCGGCCACCGGGGAGGACCAGCGCGTCGTAACCGGCGGCACGAGCCTCCTCGAACGAGGCGTTGATGGCGAACCGTGTGCCCGACCATCGTGAGGATCTGGAACGGGACCATGGCCTCGTAGTCCTCCACGAAGTCACCGACCAGCATGAGAATCTTCCTTGCGGACATGGCGCGCTCCCTCCGCGGGTCAAGGGCGACCGATAGAGGCCGGCTATCGGCCCGATGCGGACGATGTCTTGGAAGCGTCGAGGCGCACGGCTTATCGGTGAAGCAGGAAAGGGGAACACCCATGTCGACCGAAGCCAAGTGCCCGTTCCATCACGCCGCAGGCGCCGGCACGTCGAACCAGGACTGGTGGCCGAACCGGCTGAGGCTGAATCTCCTGCACCAGCACTCCTCGCTGTCCGACCCGATGGGTCCACGGTTCGACTACGCGAAGGAGTTCGAGAGCCTCGACCTCGAGGCCGTCAAGAGGGACCTCCACGCGCTCATGACCGACTCCCAGGACTGGTGGCCGGCGGACTTCGGGCACTACGGACCGCTGTTCGTCCGCATGGCCTGGCACAGCGCCGGAACCTATCGCACCGGCGACGGGCGGGGTGGCGCCGGCCACGGCAACCAGCGCTTCGCGCCCCTCGACAGCTGGCCCGACAACGTGAACCTCGACAAGGCGCGCCGCCTCCTGTGGCCCACCAAGCAGAAGTACGGCCGGAAGATCTCCTGGGCCGACCTGATGATCCTCGCGGGCAACGTCGCGCTCGAATCGATGGGCGCGAAGACCCTCGGCTTCGGCGGCGGGCGCGAGGACATCTGGGAGCCCGAGGAGGACGTCACCTGGGGTTCCGAGGGCAAGTGGCTGGGCGACCAGCGCCACTCCGGCGATCGGGAACTCGAGAACCCGCTCGCCGCCGTGCAGATGGGGCTCATCTACGTCAACCCGGAGGGACCGGACGGCAACCCGGATCCCGTCGCAGCGGCGCGGGACATCCGGGAGACCTTCGCCCGCATGGCGATGAACGACGAGGAGACGGTGGCGCTCATCGCGGGTGGTCACACCTTCGGCAAGACCCAC
>DAIEMM010000045.1 GCA_027349605.1 Anaeromyxobacteraceae bacterium | reverse complement strand
GTCGGGAGGGACGCCGGCGCGGGCGTCGAGCCGGAAGTCGAACGGGCGGGCCCAGACGTCGGCCGAGTCGGTGGCCACCATGAAGGGCAGGTCGCCCATGAGATCGGCTCCGGCCGCCACCACCGCGCGCCGCGCCTCCTGCCACTGCTCGTCGAGGTGCCACTGCTGCCAGGTGCGGTAGAGGATCCGTTCCGAGAGCGTGGCGCGCGCCTCGGCCAGGGCCTCGGGATCCCGGCCGGCGAGCGGAGCCGGCCACTCCTGCCAGCTCCGGCCGCCCTGCACGTCGTCGTGCAGCGAGACGAAGAGCGCGTAGTCCGCGAGCCAGGACGCGTGCTCGCGCCGGTAGGCACGCAGCGCCGCGGCCCGCGCCGTGCTGGCGTGCCACTCCCGATCCAGGAAGGATCGGAAGGCGATCTCGCTGGCCCGCTCCTTCAGGGAGCGCACGTCGTGCCACCGGACGCCGGGCGCTGCGCGCAGCTCCGCGAGGAGCGCCCGGTCCTCCGGGGAGAGGGCGTCCACGCCGCCGGCGGCCAGGAAGTCCTCCGAGGCGTCGAGGGCCAGGTAGACCGGGTCGATGGCGAAGGCCGAGATGGCCGAATAGGGGCTGCTCTGCCCGCGGGCCGCCTCGTTCACCGGAAGCACCTGCACGAGCGAGAAGCCGGAGGAGACCGCCCAGCGTGCGAACGGGACCAGGTCCGGGATCTCGCCCAGTCCCCATCCGCAGGGGGAGCGGATCGAGAAGAGCGGGAGGAGGACGCCGGATTCGCGCATCGGGGTCTGGTCTTGTAGCCGGGGGGGCCGCGGGTTATCCAGGACATGTTGTCGCACGCCCCGGCCATCCGCGGAAGATTCGCCCCCAGTCCCACCGGCCCCCTGCACCTGGGGAATGCCCGGACCGCCCTCCTCGCGTGGCTCGACGTCCGTTCCCGGGGGGGTACCCTGGCGATGCGGGTCGAGGACCTCGACGGGCCGCGGGTCCGGCCGGGGCTCGAGGCCCGCATCCTCGAGGAGCTGCGCTGGCTCGGGCTCGACTGGGACGAGGGGCCCGACGTGGGCGGCGCGTACGGTCCCTACCGGCAGTCGGAGCGGGGAGGGCACCACGCGGGGGCCCTCGACCGCCTCCGGGACCAGGGACTCGCCTATCCGTGCTTCTGCTCCCGCGCCGAGATCGCCCAGGCCTCGCAGGCGCCTCACGCATCCGACGAGGGACCGCGCTACCCGGGCACCTGCCGCGGGCTCACCCCTGCCGAGCGGGCCGACCGCGCGGCCCGTCGACCGCCCGCCTGGCGGTTCCGGGTCCCGGACGGCCCGGTCCCCTTCCGGGACGGATTCCACGGCGAGTGTACGTTCGACGTCGCCGCCACGGTGGGGGACTTCGTGGTGGCCCGCGCCGACGGGGTGCCGGCCTACCAGCTCGCCGTGGTGGTGGACGACGCGGCCATGGCCGTGACCGACGTGCTCCGCGGCGACGACCTGCTCCCCTCGACCTCGCGGCAGATCCTGCTCTACCGGGCGCTCGGGCTTCCCGAGCCGCGCTTCGCCCATGTTCCGCTGGTGGT
Source organism: Anaeromyxobacteraceae bacterium (assembly GCA_027349605.1). GTDB lineage: Bacteria > Myxococcota > Myxococcia > Myxococcales > Anaeromyxobacteraceae > CAIOAK01. Next base: position 626 of record DAIEMM010000045.1, on the reverse strand, counting down.
GGGCGCGGACGGCGAGCGGCTCGCCAAGCGGCACGGGGCGCTCTCGGTGGGGGAGCTCCGCGAGCGGGGCGTCGGGGCTCCGGCGGTGGTGGGACTTCTCGCGTCGGCCTCGGGACTCGCGCCGCCGGCGGCCCGGGTCATGCCGGCCGACCTCGTCGCCGGATTCCGGCTCGATCGGGTTCCGCGGGAGCCCGCGCGCATCGAAGGAGGAGGGTGGGTCTCCCCGTGAACATCCTCCGATCGAGGACCGACCCGCGCTGGGTCGAGGTGGCCCTCTCCGACCTCGACGCCACGCTCGGCGACCACGCCCACTGCGAGAAGAAGGCGGCAGCCACCGCCGTGAAGCTGGTGGCCGACCACGCCGACAGGCCCGACCTGGTGCGCAAGCTGGCCCGGCTCGCCCAGGAGGAGACGCACCATTTCCTCGCCGTGCTGAACGAGCTGGCGGTGCGGGGGCGCACCCTTCCGCCCGACACGGGCGACCCGTACGTCCAGGCGCTCCTGCGCCTCGCCGGAGGTGGCCGGGGCCGTCTCGGAGAGCAGCTCCTCGTCTGCGCGCTCGTGGAGGCCCGCAGCTGCGAGCGGCTGACGCTCCTCGGCGAGGCCCTCGCCGAGCCCCGCCTGCG
>DAIEMM010000036.1 GCA_027349605.1 Anaeromyxobacteraceae bacterium | reverse complement strand
ACCTGCTCGATCCGGACCCGGTCGAGGGAGGCGATCACCGGCCCCGCGGCGATCACCCGGACCGACGAGCCGCGCGCCAGGTCGAGGTCGGCCTGGTAGGGCGCGGCCACCTCCCGCGCCAGCTCGGACACGTCCACCTCCTCGCGCAGGAGCTCCATGCGGCCCAGCCGGATGCGCGAGAGGTCGAGCAGGGCCTCTACCAGCCCGGACAGGCGGCGGACCTGCTGGTCGAGCGACTGGACCCTCTCCCGGACCGGGCCCGGGGCGCCCATCCGCTCCACCACCCGCCGCAGCATCTGGAGCTGGACGTGCAGCGCGGTGACCGGGGTGCGGAGCTAGTGGGAGGCCACCGAGAGGAACTCGTCCCGGGCCCGGACCTCCTCCTTCGCCTGCCGGTAGAGCAACGCCTTGGCCTCGACCCTCCGCCGCTCGGTGGCGTCGCGGACCGCGGCCACGGCCCAGGTGGTCCCGCCGGAGCGGAGCGGCGACAGGCTGATCTCCGCCGGGAACTCGCTGCCGTCCTTGCGCAGGGCGGCGAGGTCGGTGCCCAGCCCCATGGGACGCGGACGGGGGGCGTCGTGGTACGCGCGCCGCAGCCCGACGTGGGCGCCCCGGTGGCGCGCCGGCAGGAGCACCTCCACCGCCTGGCCGACCAGCTCCTCCCGCTCCCAGCCGAAGAGGTCCACCGCCGTGGCGTTGGCGTAGACGATCGTCCCGCCCGGGTCGGCGACCACGATCCCGTCGGGAACGAACTCGAGGAGGGAGAAGTCCATGGCCGCCTTCCGGACGGCGCTCAGACGGCGTTTCGTCCCTGGGGCGCGTCGAAGTCGTAGATCGACTCGACCCGCACGTTGCGGTAACGCTCGAGCCTTAGCGCCATCCGGGAGAGCTGCGCCAGGAATTCGTCTCCGTCGGCCGCCTGCCCAGGGGGCGTCGCGTCGACGAGGCGCTTCGCCTCCTTGAGGATGGCGCGGCGCACCTCCCGCGGGTGGTAGACGAAGGCAGCCGCGAAGTGCAGCTTGCCGTCGTGGGGCAGGAGCCGCGCCTCGAAGATGTCCCCCTTGGCGAGCGCCACCACCGCGCGCCGTTCCACCACCTCGTGGCGGGCGCCCCCCACGACCTCCTCCAGCTCCATCGAGCCCGGCCGGATCCGTCGGACCTCGAAGAGGGCCCTGCGGCTGCGGCCCAGCTCGCGCATCTGGGCCCGCTCGTCGGTGGTGAAGTCCCCGGCCCCGTCCCGGAGGAAGAGGTCGATGGTGCGGTTCGTCCCGTCGGGCCGGTAATCGTACAGGTAGTGCTCGAGCAGCCCGTTCATGCGGTGCTCGTAGCTCTTGTCCTCCTCGTGCGGCTCCCCCACCCGCGCGAACCAGGCCCGGCGGGCCTCGAGAAGCCAGGGCTGGCGCTCCTCCGCGCCCGCCCAGGCGAGGAGCCGGTCGTGCAGTTCCGTCAGGGTCACCGACGCTGCTCCATCATCCCGACGAAGCGCGCGAAGAGGTGGCGCGCGTCGTGCGGACCGGGGGACGACTCCGGGTGGTACTGCACGCCGAAGGCCGCCGCGTCGAGCACCTCGATGCCCTCGACCGTTCCGTCGTTCAGGTTCAGGTGGGAGACCCGGGCCCGCTTTCCCAGGGACCGGTCGTCGACCGCGAACCCGTGGTTCTGCGCGGTGATGTCCACCTTGCCGGTGGCGAGGTCCTTCACGGGCTGGTTGGCGCCGCGGTGACCGAACTTGAGCTTGTAGGTGGACGCGCCGAGGGCGAGGGCCAGGATCTGGAGCCCGAGGCAGATGCCGAAGACGGGCACCTTCCCGAGCAGCGCGGCGACGGTGTCCCTCGCCCCCACCACGGCGGCCGGATCGCCCGGACCGTTGGTGAGGAAGACGCCGTCGGGCCGGAGGGCGATCGCGTCGGCGGCGGGCGTCCGGCTGGGCACGACGGTGACCCGGCAACCCGCCTCGGCGAGCAGGCGCAGCATGGCCCGCTTGAGACCCCAGTCGTAGGCGACCACGTGGAAGCGCGGCGGGTCGACGTCGTGCCGGTCCTGGTCGCTCCAGGCGTCGGCGCCCCCCTCGCTCCAGGCATACGGCTCGGGCGTGGAGATGCGGGTGGCGAGGTCCTGCCCTTCCATTCCGGGGAGGGCCCGGGCCCGGTCGACGAGCGCCTTCGGGCTGCCCCCGGTGGCGATGACTCCCATCTGCGCGCCGGTGGTGCGGATGTGCCGGGTGAGGCGACGGGTGTCGATTCCGTGGATCCCCACGATCCCGTGGCGGACCAGGTAGGCCTCGATTCCCTCCTCGGCTCGGAAGTTGGAGGGCTCCTGCGAGAAGTGGCGCACGATGAACCCGGTGGGGTGCGGCTTCGCCGACTCCTGGTCCGCGCGGTTCGTCCCGTAGTTCCCCTGCTCCGGGTAGGTCATGCAGACCATCTGCCCGACGTAGGACGGGTCGGTGAGGATCTCCTGGTACCCGGTCATGGAGGTGTTGAACACGACCTCGCCGCAGGTCTCCCCCGCGGCTCCGAAGGCCTGCCCCTCGAAGACCGTCCCGTCGGCGAGGGCGAGCGTCGCCTTCCTCATCGGGGATCCCCGGTCTCGTGGACGAGGCGGCCGCCCACGAAGGCGTGGGTGCACCGTCCGGTGAGCGTCCGCCCCTTCCACGGGGTGTTGCGGCTCTTGCTGAACCCCCGCATGGGATCGACCACCCAGGATGCCGTCGGGTCGAGGACCGCGACGTCGCCGGGCGCGCCCCGGGCGAGCGTTCCGCCGGGGAGGCCGAAGCACCGGGCCGGGCCCACGGTGAGCGCCTCGACGAGCCGCTTCTCGGTGAGGAACCCCTCCCGGACCCGCGCCAGGCAGACCGGGAAGGCGGTCTCGAGCCCGAGGACGCCGTTCAGCGCGGCGTCGAACTCGAGCTTCTTCTCCTCCGGGGAGTGCGGGGCGTGGTCGGTGGCGATGGCGTCGATGGTCCCGTCGGCGAGCCCCTCGAGGAGCGCCTTCGCGTCCTCCGCGGTGCGGAGCGGCGGGTTCATCTTGAAGTCCGGGTCGTAGTCGCTGGCCGCCACGTCCTCCTCGGTGAGCGCCAGGTGGTGCGGCGTCACCTCGGCCGTGACCGGCAGGCCCCGTCGCCTGGCCTCCCGCAACGCCCGGACGCTGCCGGCGGTGGAGAGGTGGCAGAGGTGCAGGCGACCGCCGGTGAGCTCGAGGAGCGACAGGTCGCGCAGGACCATGACGTCCTCCGCCTGCGCCGGGACTCCCTTCAGGCCGAGCCGGGTGGCCGTGGCTCCCTCGTTCATGACCCCCTTGCCCACGAGGTGGAGGTCCTCCTCGTGGACGGCGATGGGCAGGCCGAAGGCGCGCGAGTACTCGAGGGCGCGCCGCATGAGCCCCGACGACATCACCGGGCTCCCGTCGTCGGAGAGGGCCACGCAGCCCGCCGCCCGGAGCTCGCCGTACTCGGCCAGCTCCTCGCCCTTTCGACCCTTGGTGACCGCCCCGACCGGGTAGACACGGGCCAGGCCGGCGGAGGCGGCGCGGGCCAGCATGAGCTCGGTCACGCTGGTGTTGTCGTTGGCGGGGACCGTGTTGGGCATGGCGCAGACGGAGGTGAACCCGCCCGCCACCGCGGCCCGCGTGCCGGTGGCGATGGACTCCTTGTACTCCTGCCCCGGCTCGCGCAGGTGCACGTGGAGGTCGACGAAGCCCGGGGTGACCCACTTGCCCCGCGCGTCGACCACGAGCGCTCCCGAGGGCGCCTCGACCCGCTCGGAGACCTCCGCGACCTTGCCGTCGCGCAGGACCACGCTGCGGATCCCGTCGACTCCGCCGTGCGGATCGATGACCCGACCGCCCTGGATGACGACCACGTCCTTCGGATTGCTCATGCCGAGACCTTCTCCGGGCGGTCCTCTCCGGCGCCGCCGGCGAGGAGGTAGAGGATGGCCATCCGGACGGCCACTCCGTTCTGGACCTGGTCGAGGATGACGCTGCGCGGCCCGTCCGCCACGTCGGAGGAGAGCTCGACGCCGCGGTTGATGGGGCCGGGGTGGAGGATGACCGCCCCGGGCTCGAGCCACTCGGCGGCCTTCTTGGCGTTGAGCCCCCAGAACTTCGAGTACTCGCGGGTGTTGGGGATGAGCGGGTCGCCGATGCGCTCGTGCTGGATGCGCAGCATGACGACCGCGTCGACCCCCTCGACCGCGGTGCGCAGGTCGTGGTGCACGGTGGCCCCGAGCCGCTCCACCCCCAGCGGGATCATGGTGGGCGGCCCGCACAGGCGGACCTTCGCCCCCAGCTTGGGGAGGGAGTGGAGGTCGGAGCGGGCCACCCGGGAGTGGCTGATGTCGCCGACGATGGCCACGGTGCGCCCCTCCAGGCTTCCGAAGCGCTCCCGCAGGGTGAAGCAGTCGAGCAGACCCTGGCTGGGGTGCTCGTGGGCGCCGTCGCCGGCGGAGACCACCGAGCAGCCCACGTGCCGCGCCAGGAAGTTGGGAGCGCCGCTGGCGGAGTGGCGGACCACCAGGACGTCGGGGCGCATGGCCTCGAGGTTCTTGGCGGTGTCGAGAAGCGTCTCGCCCTTCGTCGTGGACGACTGGGCCGCCGTCCAGTTCAGGGCGTCGGCCGAGAGCACCTTGGCGGCGATCTCGAACGAGCTCCGGGTCCGCGTGGAGGTCTCGAAGAACAGGTTCACCACGTTCTTCCCTCGCAGGGACGGGACCTTCTTCACGGGCCGCGACAGGACCTCCTTCATGGAGGTGGCCAGGTCGAGCACCTGCAGGATCTCCTCGCGGGAGAGCCCCTCCAGCCCGATGAGGTGACGATGGCGACCGATCACGGCTTCCTCCCCTCGCGGACCACGACCGAATCCTCGGCGGCCCCGTTCTCTCGCCAGCGCACCTGGACGTCGTCCCCCTCCGGGACCTCCAGCCGGGCACCGGCGAAGTCGGCGGAGATGGGAAGCTCCCGCCCCCCGCGGTCGACCAGCACCGCCAGCCAGACGCGGCGCGGCCGCCCGAAGTCGACGAGCTCGTCCAGGGCGGCTCGGATGGTGCGCCCGGTGTAGAGGACGTCGTCGGCGAGGACGATGGTCCGCCCCTCGAGCGGGAAGCGAACGTCGGTGGGTCCGACCACCGGCGACGCGCCCCGCTGCGCCAGGTCGTCCCGGTAGAGGGCGATGTCGAGCGTTCCCAGCGGCGGTGGCGCCCCGGTCACCTTGCCGATCTCGGCGCGGATCCGCTCGGCGAGCGGAACGCCTCCCCGCCGGATCCCCACGAAGGCCAGCTTCTCCAGCGATCCCTGCGCTCGTGCCCGCTCCAGCACCTCGTGGGCGATCCGCTGCACCGCCCGCTCCACGGCCTCGGCGTTCATGTCCTCGCGCTCCCCTCCCCCGTCACCGCGCCGGTCCCCAGTCCGGGCGCGTCAGGTCCATGGTCAGGTCCACCCGGTACACGCGCTCGACGACCCGGTCCAGCCAGGGCAGCTCGAGCGTGCGCGGGTACTCGAAGACGACGTGCAGGGACGGTGGGTCGGCGGTGCGCTCCCAGAGGACGTCCTCCTGGTGCAGGTCCACCACCGGCAGCCGCACCTTCCGGCCGGCCTCGTCGATCACCTCGACGTCGTCGAGGGACCGGATCTTCTGGACCATGCCCCGCAGGAGCTGCTCGTCGTCCGGGTTCTTGACCGCCTGGTTGCCGTAGTCGCGGACCACCTGCTTCACCTCGTAGTGGAGCACCGCGGGCGGGAGGAAGACCACCGCCGC
>DAIEMM010000015.1 GCA_027349605.1 Anaeromyxobacteraceae bacterium | reverse complement strand
GTGGGTGCGTCCTGGACGTGGAAGTACGACGACCTGCACACCCTCACCCTGGGCGCCGAGTACTTCTACAACTCCCTCGGCTACTCCGACCCGGCCATCTACCCCTGGCTCATCGTGAACCAGCAGTACGACCCGTTCTACGTGGGGCGGAACCAGGTGGGGCTCTACCTGCTGCTGCCCAGGCCCTTCCAGTGGTACGACACCACCTTCATCCTCTCCACGCTGGCGAACCTCACCGACCGCACCTTCATCAGCCGTCTCGACTACTCGGTCCTGCTGCTCACCTACCTCCGCCTCGAGGCCTACGCGTCGGTGCACTACGGCCTGGCGGGCGGCGCATTCCGGTTCACCATCGACGTCCCGGCCTTCCCGCCGTACCTGGCGGAGCCCGTGAACATCCCGCCGCCCGTCGCCGACTTCGGCGTGGCGCTGCGGGTGAGCCTGTAGTTCCCCCAAGGAGGAGTCCCATGGCCGATTTCCGGATCCAGAAGAAGACGAAGCTCACCTTCGACGAGGCCCTCGCCCGCGTCCCCGAGGCGCTCAAGGCCGAGGGCTTCGGCGTCCTCACGCAGATCGACGTGCAGGCGACGCTCAAGGAGAAGATCGGCGCCGACTTCCGCCGCTACCGCATCCTGGGCGCGTGCAACCCCAAGCTCGCCTACCGCGCCCTCTCGGCGGAGCTCGAGGTGGGGGTGATGCTGCCCTGCAACGTCGTGGTCTACGAGGGGGACGACGGCAAGGCGGTGGTGACCGCCATCGACCCCATGGCCACCATCGCGTCGACGCACCCGGGCCTGAACGTCATCGCCGGGGAGGTGAAGTTCGGGCTGCAGCGGGCGCTGGCGGCGCTCCAGTGACCCGCGACCCCCTCCTGTCCGGCGCGCCGCTCGTTGGCCTCCCGCCGGGCGGTGCGCGCGGCGGCGACGCGGGTGGGAAGGGGTGCTGAGGGGGCTCGGGAGGGCCGTCTGCAACCCCCCGGATGCTCGCGGTGAGCGGGCTGGATGGACGATCGACCGTTGTCGGACCCCTGACGTAACATCCGCCGAATCAAGTGACGGAGCGTGAACTCCAGATCGGACTGCGCCTCCCCTCCCGCGGCGGCCGTCGCCCCGGCGCGGGGAGGAAGCCGAAGGGCGCCGAACCCGAACTCCCGCACGTCGCGCGGCCCCGACCTTCCCGCCACCAGCCGGTCCACGTGACGGTGCGCCTCCGGCCACACGTCTGGAACCTCCGGTCGGCGCGCGGGATGGAGGTGGTGGAAGGGGCGCTGCGCGGTGCGCAGGGGCGGCCCGGATTCCGGGTCACCCATTTCAGCGTCCAGGGCAATCACGTCCACCTCGTTGCGGAGACCTCGGACGCGGCCGCCCTCACGTCTGGAATGAAGGCGTTCTCCATCCGGCTCGCGAAGGGCATGAACCGGCTCATGGGAGCCAGCGGGAAGATCCTGGAGGACCGGTACCACATGCACGTGCTCCGGACGCCCGCCGAGGTACGCCGTGCCGTCGCCTACGTCACCCGTAACTTCGAGAGCCACGCGCGGAGACGGGGGGAGACGGTAGGGGAGGGCTTCCGCGACCGGTTCGCGTCCTCCGAGCGGCCCGACCTGGTGGAGGCCGGGACGACCTGGTTGTTGAGGCGGGGGGGCGCGTAGCGGACCCGAGGAGTCGAGATCGCCGAGCGGCGAACCCTCGTCGCACGGACGAGCGCAGGGCCGGGATTGTGACACCTCGTGAACGGGAGGCGACGATCGTGCACGCGCCGATCCTGTCAGATGGCTCGCGGGTCAGTGCCACGGCTTCGGGGACTACTCCGCCGAGTTCCAGGACGAGATCCGCGCGGAATCGGGATTCTATGCTGGACCGGGGCGAGCGAAACCTGGAATGACCTCGCGCGAGCGCGAGCCCGTCGCTTGACCCCTCCACAGGCGAGGGCCCGACACATCCGCCGAATCAAGTCACGGAACGTGAATGGGGCCGGCCCCCGTCGAAGGAGGCCGGCCCCGGAAACGGCACCGTGCTGGACGAGCGGACCCGTGAGCCCGCTCCTGCGCCGCCCGGAGGGCGGCGCTGCTAGAAGATGAACTGGTCGCCCTGCGCGCGCAGCGCGGTGATGGCCGCCAGGTTGACGATCGACTGCACGCTCGTGCCCATCTGCAGCACGTTCACCGGCTTGTCCATGCCGAGGAGCACGGGACCGATCACCTCCGCGCCGCCCATGGCCTCGAGCAGCTGGTAGGAGATGTTGGCCGAGTCGAGGTTGGGGAAGACGAAGACGTTGGCGTCCTCCTTCAGCGTCGAGAAGGGGAACTCGGGAACGCGCAGCTCGCTGTCGGTGGCGATGTCCACCTGGATCTCGCCGTCCACCTCCAGGTCGGGGCGCATCTGCCGGATGAGCTCGGTGGCCTTGCGCACCTTGGCCGGGCTCTCCCCCTTGGCGGCGCCGAAGGTGGAGTACGACAGCATGGCCACCCTCGGGGTCACGTCGAAGTAGCGGGCCAGGTCGGCGGTGGCCACGGCGATCTCGGCCAGCGCCTTCGGGTCGGGATCGATGTTGACCGTCGTGTCGGCGAAGAACTTGAAGTCGTCCTTCGTGACCACGATGTAGACGCCCGCGGCGCGGCGCCCCTTGCGCGTGCCGATGACCTCGAGCGGCGCGCGGATGCCGTCGGGGTAGCCCACGGTGAGGCCGGTGACCATGCCGTCGGCCTCGCCGCGGTCCACCATCACCGAGCCGAAGTAGTTGCGGGTGCGCATGCGGCGGCGCGCCTCGGCGAAGGTCATGCCCTTGCGGGCCCGAAGCTCCCAGAAGCGGGACACGTAACGGTCGTAGTCCGGGCTCTCCTCGGGGTTGATGATGGTGACGCCCTCGAGGCCGTCGAGCCGGCGCTCCTCGATGGAGGCGCGGATCTTCTGGACGGGGCCGAGCAGGATGGGCTCGCAGAGCCCCTCCTCCCGGAGGATCTGCGCGGCGTTCAGGATCTTCTCGGCGTCTCCCTCGGGGAAGACGATCTTGGCCAGCTTGGCGCGGGCCTTTCCGTGCACCAGGCTCATCACGCCGTGCACCCGGCTCTGCCGCTTCTTGAGCCGCTCGCGGTACTCGGACATGTCGATCTGGATGCGGGCCACGCCGCTGGTGACGGCCGCCTCGGCCACCGCGGGAGCCACCCAGAGCAGCACGCGCGGGTCGAGGGGCTTGGGGATGATGTAGTCCCGGCCGAACGTGAAGCGCTCGCCGCCGTAGCCGCGCGAGACCGATTCGGGCACGTCCTCCTTGGCCAGCTGGGCGAGCGCCCGGGCCGCCGCCATCTTCATCTCCTCGGTGATGGCCTTGGCGCGCACGTCGAGGGCGCCGCGGAAGATGTACGGGAAGCCCAGGACGTTGTTCACCTGGTTCGGGTAGTCGGAGCGCCCGGTGGCCATGATGACGTCGGCGCGGGCCGCCTTGGCGTCGGGGTAGCTGATCTCCGGATCCGGGTTGGCGAGCGCGAAGACGATGGGGTCGGTCGCCATCGACCGGACCATGTCCTGGGTCATGAGACCCTTGGCGGAGCAGCCCAGGAACACGTCGGCGCCCTTCAGCGCGTCGTCGAGGGTGCGGCACTTCGTGTCGGCCGCGAACTCGGCCTTGTACTCGTTCATGCCCTCGGTGCGTCCCTTGTAGACGACGCCCTTGGTGTCGACGAGCAACACGTTCTCCCGCTTCACGCCCAGCTTCAGATAGAACTTGGTGCAGGCGATGGCCGAGGCGCCTGCGCCCGACACCACCACCTTGAGCTTGTCGAGCTTCTTGCCGGCCAGTTCCGCGGCGTTGAGCAGGGCGGCGCCGGAGATGATGGCGGTGCCGTGCTGGTCGTCGTGGAACACCGGGATGTTCATCTCCCGCTTGAGCCGCTCCTCGATGACGAAGCACTCGGGTGCCTTCACGTCCTCGAGGTTGATGCCGCCGAAGGTGGGCTCGAGCGCCTTCACCACGGTGCAGAACTTCTCGATGTCCTTGGCCTCGACCTCGAGGTCGAAGACGTCGATGTCGGCGAACTTCTTGAAGAGGACGCCCTTGCCCTCCATGACCGGCTTGCCGGCGGCGGCGCCGATGTCGCCGAGGCCGAGCACCGCCGTGCCGTTCGAGATCACCGCGACCAGGTTTCCGCGGGCGGTGTAGGCGTAGGAGAGATCGGGGTCCTTCTCGATCTCCAGGCAGGGCTCGGCGACGCCCGGGCTGTAGGCGAGCGACAGGTCGCGCGCGGTGGCGCAGGGCTTCGTCGGGATGACCTCGATCTTCCCGGGCCGACCCGAGGAGTGGTAGGCGAGCGCCTCCTCCTTGCGGATCTTCTTTCCTGAGGTCACGGGGCTCTTCGAGGACGAGTCGGCGGACATCGGTGCTCCCTTCGTTCGGTGGAGCGAGCAAACAACC
>DAIEMM010000485.1 GCA_027349605.1 Anaeromyxobacteraceae bacterium | reverse complement strand
TCAGCGCTTGGGGTTCTTCTTGCCGGCGGGCGCCTTGGGCGCCGGCCGGGCTGGGCGGGCCGCCTTGGGAGCGGGCTTCCCCGTCGCCCGCGGGGCCGCCTTCGGCGCGGGACCCGGCTCCTTCGCCGGCGCCTTGCGCCCCGCGAGCAGGTCCTTCATCGCCCGGCCCAGGGTGGACGGCGACTCGCAAACCACGATCCCGGCGTCCCGCATGATGGCCATCTTGGCCTCGGCGGTGTCCCCACCTCCCGAGATGACGGCGCCGGCGTGCCCCATCCGCTTGCCCGGAGGGGCGGTGCGGCCGGCGATGAAGCCGACCACCGGCTTCGACATGTTGGCCTTCACCCACTCGGCGCCGCGGGCCTCCTCGGTGCCGCCGATCTCCCCGATCATGATGACGCCGTCGGTGTCCGGGTCGGCCTCGAAGAGGCGCAGCACCTCGATGAAGTCGAAGCCGTGCACCGGGTCGCCGCCGATGCCCACCGCGGTGGTCTGCCCGAGCCCGATCTGGGTGAGCTGCAGCACCGCCTCGTAGGTGAGCGTCCCCGAGCGGGAGACGACGCCGATGCGGCCGGGCCGGTGGATGTGGCCGGGCATGATGCCGATCTTGCACTGGCCCGGGGTGATCACGCCGGGGCAGTTGGGCCCGAGCAACCGCACGCCGGGCTGGTCCTGCAGGTAGCGCTTCACCCGCACCATGTCGAGGACCGGGATGCCCTCGGTGATGGCGACCACGAGCGGGATGCCCGCGTCGGCCGCCTCGAGGATCGAGTCGGCCGCGAAGGGAGGCGGGACGAAGACGGCCGAGGCGTTGGCCCCGGTCTCCCGGACGGCCTCCTCGACGGTGTTGAAGATGGGCACCTGGCCCTGGAAGCGGGTCCCTCCCCGCCCCGGGGTGACGCCGGCCACGACCTTGGTGCCGTAGGCCAGCATCTGCTCGGAGTGGAAGCTGCCGGCGGAGCCGGTGATGCCCTGGACCACGACGCGGGTGTTTCGATCGACGAGGATGCTCACGGTGTTCCTCCGCCTAGGCCTTCACGGCCCGGGTCGCCGCCACGACCTTCCGGGCGGCGTCGCCGAGGTCGTCGGCGGCGATGATGTCGAGCCCACTCTTGGCCAGGATCTCGTTCCCCAGCTCGACGTTGGTGCACTGGAGGCGGACCACGAGCGGCATCGACAGGCCCAGCTGGCGCGCCGCGGCCACCACGCCGTTCGCGATGATGTCGCACTTCATGATGCCGCCGAAGATGTTCACCAGCACCGCCTTCACGGCGGGGTCCTGCAGGATGATCTTGAAGGCCTCGGTCACCTTCTTCTCGTCGGCGCCTCCGCCCACGTCGAGGAAGTTGGCCGGCGCCCCTCCCGCGAGCTGGATGACGTCCATGGTGGCCATGGCCAGGCCCGCGCCGTTCACCATGCAGCCGATGTTGCCGTCGAGGGCGATGTAGGCGAGGTCGTACTCCTTGGCCTGCGTCTCCTTGGGATCTTCCTCGCCGGGGTCGCGCATGGCCGCCACCTCCGGGTGGCGGTAGATCGCGTTGTCGTCGAAGTTGAGCTTGGCGTCGAGGGCGATGACGCCCCCCGTGGCGGTGACGACCAGCGGATTGATCTCGGCGATGGAGGCGTCGGTGGCCACCGCCGCCTGGAAGAGGCCGGTGGAGAAGCGCACGAAGGCGCTCACGCTGTCCCCCTGCAGGCCGAGCTTGAAGGCCAGCTGCCGGGCCTGGAAGGGCATGAAGCCCAGCAGCGGGTCGACGGTCTCCTTGAGGATCTTCTCGGGGTGGGCCTTCGCCACCTCCTCGATGTCCATGCCCCCTTCCGCGGAGGCCATGACCGTCATGCGGCTGCGCTCGCGGTCGAGGGCGATGCCGAGGTAGAGCTCGCGCGCGATGCGCACGCCCTCCTCGACGTAGAGCTTGCGGACCTCCTGCCCCTCGGGGCCGGTCTGCGGCGTGTGCAGCACCATGCCGAGAAGCGCCTCGGCGTGGAGCCGGGCCTCCTCCGGGGAGCGGGCCAGCTTGATGCCTCCCGCCTTCCCGCGGCCGCCGGCGTGGATCTGGGCCTTCACGGCGCAGATGCCGCCGCCGAGCTGCCGGGCGGCTCCCTCGGCCTGCAGCGGCGTGGTCGCGAGGATGCCCCGCGGGATCGCAACGCCGAACTTCTTGAGGATTTCCTTGGCCTGGTACTCGTGGATCTTCACCGGGGCCTCCTGAGGGTCGCCCTGCGGGGGCGCCTGCGCCTCCCGCGGGCCCTCCTTTTATCCGGATTGGCCGCCGGTGGGGACGAAAAGAACCGGCCCGCCCCCTACAGGCGGGTCTCGTCCACCGACTTCTTCACGCTGGCCACCGATCTGGCCAGCATGGCCTTCTCGTCGTCGTCCAGGTCGAGCTCGACGATCCGCTCCACCCCTCCGGCGCCGATCACCGCCGGCACGCCGACGAACATGCCTTTCACGCCGTACTGTCCGTCGAGGAGGGCCGAGCAGGGAAGGAGCCGCTTCTGGTCGCGGAGGAAGCTCTCGGCCATGGTCACCGCTGCGGCGGCCGGAGCGTAGAAGGCCGATCCGGTGCCGAGCAACGCCACGATCTCGCCTCCGCCCTTGCGGGTGCGCTCCACGATCGCGTCCAGCTTTCCCTTCTCGAGGAGCTTGGTGAGCGGCACGCCGTTCACCGACGAGTAGCGGAGAAGCGGGACCATGTCGTCCCCGTGGCCGCCGAGCACCATGGCGCAGACGTACTGGGGCGCGACGCCGGCCGCGTCCCCGACGAAGTACTGGAAGCGCGCGGTGTCGAGCACGCCGGCCATTCCGACCACCCGGTTCCGCGGGAAGCCCGTGACCTTCCACATGGCGTAGACCATGGAGTCGAGCGGGTTCGTCACCACGATGACGAAGGCGTTGGGCGCGTACTGCTTCAGGCCCTGGGCCACCCGGGTGATGGCCTCCAGGTTCACCTTGAGGAGATCGTCCCGGCTCATGCCCGGCTTGCGCGGCACGCCGGCGGTGACGATGCACACGTCGGCGTCCTTGACGATCGAGTAGTCGGTGGTCCCGCCCCCGGTGACGCTCACGTCGAACCCGAGGACCCCCCGGGTCTCCTGGAGGTCGAGGGCCTTGCCCTTGGCGACGCCCTCCATGATGTCCACCAGCACGACGTCCCCGAGCTGCCGCTGGCCGCAGAGGAGCGCCATGGTGCCCCCGATCTGGCCGGCTCCGACGAGTGCGATCTTCTTCCTTGCCATGCCGGGTTTTCTACCACCCCGTGCTCCGGCCTGGCAACGACGGGCGTTCCGGCCCGGGCGGCGACCGTCACTCCGGGAGAACACCGCACAGGGAGACGCCCGCCTCCCGGAAGGCCTCCCGGACGCGCGGGTCGATCGCGGCGGCGAGCTCGGCCTCCCGCTCCGGGCCGAACCCGGTCACGACGTGCGAGGGGGCGTGGCCGGGGTGGATCATCACCTCGGTCGTCCCGGGCTCCAGTGCGCGCGCGGCCGCGGCCAGGCGCTCCGGAGTCCAGCAGGGACGGAGATCGGCATCCCCGAGGAAGCCGTCGCAGGCGCGCCCGCCCGCCGCGCGGATCCGGTCCCGCATGGCGGGGTCGAGCGCCCGGATGCGAAGCCGCCGCGGCGCGGTCACCCGGAGCAGCGCCGCGAGGACGGCCGGCTCGGCGTGCACGTGCCGATGGCCGTCGACGTGCGAGGGCGGCGCCCCCCGGATCTCCGCGAAGCGCCGGAGCTGCCGGAGGATCTCCTCCTCCGCCTCCGCGCCTCCGCTCCCGCTGGCCAGCCTGAGGTGGAGACCGACCGCGAGCGAGCGCGGCGCCCCGGCCAGCGCCGCCTCCGCGAACGGACCGTCGACGAAGGCGCTCGCCGCGGTCACCACCCCGCCGCGGTGGGCCTCCAGGATCCCGGCGTCGATCGCCGGGTCGTAGCCCAGGTCGTCGGCGACCACCATGGCGCGGCGGAGGGTCACGCCGGGATCTCGACCGAGAAGGAGGCGCCCTTCCCCGGTTCCCCGCGGGCGCGGATCCTCCCTCCGTGGGCCTCGACGATCTCCCGCGCGACGTAGAGCCCCAGCCCGAGACCCGGGTAGTGGTGCGCCGGCGCCGCCCGCTCGAAGCGGCCGAAGATCCGCTCGGCCTGCTCGGCCTCGATCCCCAGGCCGCGGTCGACCACCTCCACGCGGATCCCGCCGTCGGTCCGCTCGACCCGCACCTCCACGGGCTTCCCCTCGCCGAACTTCACCGCGTTGCCGAGCAGGTTCGCGAGGACCTGCTCGATCCGGACCCGGTCGAGGGAGGCGATCACCGGCCCCGCGGCGATCACCCGGACCGACGAGCCGCGCGCCAGGTCGAGGTCCGCCTGGTAGGGCGCGGCCACCTCCCGCGCCAGCTCGGCCACGTCCACCTGCTCGCGCAGGAGCTCCATGCGGCCGAGCCGGATGCGGGAGAGGTCGAGCAGCGCCTCGACCAGCCCGGAGAGGCGGCGGACCTGCTGGTCGAGCGACTGGACCCTCTCCCTGACCGGGCCCGGCGCGCCGATGCGCTCCACCACCCGCTGCAGCATCTGGAGCTGCACGTGCAGCGCGGTGACCGGGGTGCGGAGCTCGTGGGAGGCCACCGAGAGGAACTCGTCCCGGGCCCGGACCTCCTCCTTCGCCTGCCGGTACAGCAAGGCCTTGGCCTCGACCCGCCGCCGCTCGGTGGCGTCGCGCACCGCGGCCACGGCCCAGGTGGTCCCGCCCGAGCGGAGCGGCGACAGGCTGATCTCCGCCGGGAACTCGCTGCCGTCCTTGCGCAGGGCGGCGAGGTCGATGCCCATGCCCATGGGACGCGGACGGGGGGCATCGTGGTAGGCGCTGCGCAACCCGACGTGGGCGCCCCGGTGGCGCGCCGGCAGGAGCACCTCCACCGCCTGGCCGACCAGTTCCTCCCGCTCCCAGCCGAAGAGGTCCACCGCCGTGGCGTTGGCGTAGACGATCGTCCCGCCCGGGTCGGCGACCACGATCCCGTCGGGAACGAACTCG